>JBJKSY010000150.1:0-11703 GCA_046703645.1 Cyclobacteriaceae bacterium | reverse complement strand
GCCATTCTGATTTCCAGGAGATTTTGTGAGGAGATAGTGCTGTTCGTTTTCATGGTGATAATTTTTAATGTTGACGTAAAGTTAGATTGCGTCCGGTAGCCCCTTATGAGAGAAAATCCGATTTTATTAAATAGGTAAAATACCTACTACAGTCTTTTCATTTTGGCAAGCTGTGCCCCCGGAATGGTGCCTGGTACCATCAGGCTAAAAAGCAGTTAAATGGAATGTTAAAAAATTTGAATTTATCAATATATTGCCCTATTTTGAGACAGCAATTCCATAATTCTTTTGGGAGAGAGAAAAATGGTCTGATAACTTGCTGGCTATTAAGTTTTTATAGAATACCGGCAAAAATTAGGGTTTGTGAAGTCAACATTGGTTTTTTATCACAGGGAACACCTGTATGCTTCCGTGAAGGAAACATTTAATAATTGGTGTGTCTTAATGGATTTGTAGATATAAAGACCACAAGACAAGCACCCCGAACTTTTAATAAAATTATGACTTTTAAAGGGCTCCTGGTTTGATTTCATTTTTATTGATGTTGCCATATTCTATAACCATATCCATCAAATGGAGCTTTGTTAAATATTCCATGCAGGATCCGGTATCCCATGAAAGAATTATTAACCTTAAAAAATTTGTCTTCAATGTCAGATACTAATACCTCTGAGATTCTGCTGATTGAAGATAACCTGGATGACATGGACCTGATCATACGGGCTTTGAAAAAAAATATCCCGAATCTCAGGTACAGGCATGCCGAAAATGGAAAAGAAGCGTTGGATTTCCTTTTTTCCGATAATGCCGGTTTAATTAAGCTTATAATAGCCGACATTAAAATGCCGCTCGTTAACGGTTTTGAGGTAATCAAGGAAATGAAATCGGATGAAAAGAGAAAGATCATTCCTATTGTGATACTAAGCTCTTCGACCGATGAACATGATATCAAAACAGCCTATGAACTCGGAGTGAATGCCTATGTCGTAAAACCCATTGAATATAGCAAGTTCACTGATACACTTACACAGATTTCCAAATTCTGGCTGCAAATGAACCAGTTCCCGGGGTATTGAAACAGACCCGTCTTTTCTCCTGTCCTCCCTCGCCGGCAGACTGGGAATAAATGAAATTACTTTCTAAATTGCCGGGGAAATATGTATAATCTCCCACCTGATTTTTTAAAAAATGAGAAAGTTAAATTTTGCAGGGCTCATTATATTACTGTTATTCGCTGGTACTTGCCCTGTCAGTGCTCAGAATAATCCGGTCCCCGATCCCGTCCTGGCCGACAGTACTTTTAACCTTTACAAATCGGGAAATATATTCATCAGCGGTCAGCCTACGGAGGAAAACCTGGAAACACTGGCGGGTAAAGGTGTAAAACTTGTGATCAATGTAAGAACGCCCGGGGAAATGAAGAAATTTGCAGAGGAACATTTTGACGAAGGTTCATTCATTAAACTGCATGATATGGACTACCTGAACCTGGGCGTAGGAGGCAGCGAAGGTTTTAAGCCTGAGGTCATTAAAGAAATTGCAGCAAAAATAGCCGATACGAACGGCAAGGTGCTCATCCATTGCGGCAGCGGTGTTCGTGCCACCTGGGTATGGATGGCCTGGCTGGTAAACACGGGCCAGTGCAGCATTGATGAAGCAGTCAGGCTTGGGAAAGAAGCCACATTCAGCTTTCCTTTCGCCGAGCTGTTGGGATATCCTGTTTCGATAAAACCTGCACAAAATTAGTTTGAGATAAAATCTCTCCCGGTTTAAAATTTATCCGGTTCCGATCCCGTACCGGCCTGGCAATTCCCATTTTCCGGAAAATGAAATCACCGGTTTATAAAATCCTTCCTGCACGACTCCAATGCCGGATCAGCGGATCTGGTATGCCGGATGATCAGGCTTAACATAAGGTTTCGTTTGCAGGAGATTCATGATTTCCCTGATCGCCGCTTCCAGTTGGGTATCATCCCCTTTGGCCAGTTCGCCGGGATTTTCATTTACAAGGATATCCGGATCAACCCCATGCCCTTCCTTGAACCACTTCCCGTCGGGATCATACATCCTGAAAGTCGGCACCGTTACATAACCTCCGTCGATCAGCGACGGAGAACCGGAGATACCAATTAATCCTCCCCAGGTACGGGTACCGACCAACGGGCCGAGGCCGGCTTTCCGGAAATAATCGGGGAAAGCATCACCGCCCGAACCGCTCCAGCCGTTTATCAGCATAACCTTGGGCCCGAAGTTGGCTACCACAGGCCATTGCCAGTCCTTTCCGTCCCGTACTGCCCAATATGCCAGGGGTTTCCGGTTCAATAATTCAATAAACCTGTCAGGGATCTGGCCCCCGCTGTTGAATCTCTCATCGATGATCAGAGCCTGCTTGTCAAACTGGGCATCGAACTGCCTCACCAGCTCGTTCTGTCCGTCGATCCCTGTATTGGGCACATAGATATAACCGACCTTTCCTCCCGTGACTGCATCCACCCTTTCACGATTTGCTTCAATCCATGCCAGGTTCCTTAGCCGGGTTTCGCTGCCAAGGGTCCTGACGATCACCTTCCTGGCACCTGCCAGGGAAGGAGAAGAGTTTACAGTCAATTCAACGGTCTTGTTTCCCAGACCCTGGAAAGCCGCATAGGGTTCCCTGGTAACATCAAGCGGAATTCCATTCACGGCCAGTATATAATCACCGGCTTTCAGGTCCACTCCCGGCATGGTTAACGGTGACCTTGATTCCACATCCCATGGGGCATCCTTCACAATGGATTTGATACGGTAAAAACCATTCGCAACCTCCCAGTCGACACCCAGGTAGCCTACATTCAGGCTGATCCCCTCTTCGGTATCGCCTCCTCCCCTGTAGGAATGTGAGGAACTTAGCTCAGCGATCATTTCGCCGATCACATAATTCACATCTTCCCTGGTCACAGCATTATCCAGCAATTTTTCATATCGGGTCCTCACGGCATTCCAGTCGACGCCGTGCATATTTTTATCATAGAAGAAATCCCTTTCGAATCGCCAGGCATCCGTGAAGATCTGTTTCCACTCGGCTTTCGGGTTGATGGTCATTTCCATATCTCCCACCGGCAGCATCTTCTCCATCTTCTGCTCCGGTGCAAAATCGACCACCGCCCCTGTATTTCCTTTCATGACCAGCACTTTTTCCCCGCCGGCGGCCACCAGGTAATAATCGGCATCGGCTATAAGGGTTTTCTCTTCCCTTTTGGAAAAATCATAATATCTTACACTTGTTTCCTTGCCTCCGGAACCTGAATTCGGATAACGCTGGTAGGCAATCTTTCCTTTCACCGCCTGGAGGTTCCCGTAATTCCCGGGATCTATCGGCAGAAGCTCTACCCTGTTTTCCAGGCCCTCAAGCGCAATTTCCACCGGCTTTACCTCATCCTGTTTACCGGCATTCCCTTCCTTGCTTTTTTCAGCGGTCTTATTTTTTTTGTCGTTTTTCACATTATCCGGTGTAGCGGATTTGGCTGAATCTTTCTTTATGGTCACTTCATCATTTTCAGGCGACAACGGTGATTTTATATCGTCACGAAGTGTGGCTACGGCAATTTCCGTTGAATTGGGGTAAACGAATGATATATCGAAATCGCCGTAAACCGGGGAAAGATGCCTGTTCGTAAGATAATAGAGATATTTTCCTTCCGGATCGAAAACCGGGTCGGTGTCGCTGTAATATCCCGAGGTCACCTGGGTGCGGGTATTATTCCCCGTATTAAAAATGAAAATGGCCCTCGACCGGTTATCGAGTCCCCTTGAATAAGCGAGCCACCGGCTGTCGGGAGACCAACTGAAGGAAAAGTTTTCCAGGTCCCCTTCAAATAACCATAATCCTTTGTCAACATCAGTCGTAGTATGGCTATCGGTATTGTAAATATGAAGTTTCATGGCCTGGTCGACGAAGGCGATCTTCCTGCTGTCCGGGGACCAATAGGGCTGGTACCGGAATCCCGGGCCATAGCTGGTAAGCTTATTCTCCTCTCCCGTTTCCATGTTCATCAGGGTAAGTTCATATTCCCCGCTTGCATCGCTCCAGAAGGCCACAAATTTTCCGTCCGGTGACCAGGCAGGGGATCGTTCTGCAATTCCTGAAGTCCTGGTTAGATTTTTCACGTAGCCCTTTTCTGCAGGCACGGAGAACAGGTCGCCCCTTGCTTCCAGCACTACTCTTTTTCCGTCCGGGGATATCCACCTGCCGCTGATGTATTTTTCAACCTTTTCGGTTTTCGGAGCCAGGGTTATATCATCCGTTACTACGGAAATTTTTACTTCCTTATATTGTTCCGTCGAAAGATCGAAGAGATATAACTTTCCTCCTGCTTCAAAAACAATATCCTTCGGACCGAGGGAAGGGAAATGTATATCCTCGGTAGTGAACTTTGTCAACTGCCTGATTTCCCGGGTGCCAAGGTCATAAGACCACAGGTTATAATGACTGTCTGGGCTCCTGTCTGACATAAAGTAAATTTTGTTTCCCGACCACATGGGGAGTTCATCATTCGATTCATTCGGGGCAATAACGCGACTGGTAAGGCTGTCAAGGTTGAAGATATAGATATCGGCAGCCCATCCGCCACGGTATCGTTTCCAGGTTCTGAAAAGCCTGGTCTTATCGGTGAAAGCCAATTGGTGTCCATCCGGCGAATAGCTGGCCATTTCACCATATGCCAGCGGGAGCTTGGCAAGCATGCCCCCGTCGACGGAAGCTGAATAAAACTGGCTGAAACGCTGGCTTCCGCTTTCCCTGGAAGATGCGATCAGCACATGCTTCCCGTCAGGGTTCCAGTCCACCACCCTGTCCATATTTCCATGGTAGGTAAGCCTATGGGGAATTCCTCCCATAGATGAGATCACATACGCATCAATATTCCCCCCGTAGTTTCCCGAGAAGGCAATATATTTTCCGTCAGGTGAAAATTTCGGGAACATTTCAGGACCGGGAGGAGTACTGAGGCGGTAAGCAATTCCCCCTTCGATGGGTACTACCCAGATATCATTGGCGTAGGCAAAGGTGATCTGTGTGGCGGATACATCAGGATACTGGAACATCCTGGCATCTACCTGGGCCATGGCCTTTTCCTGCATACAGGCAAGAATTAACCCGGCAGTCAGATAAATATATTTCATTCGATTCATTGTTGCGGGTATTTAAATATTAATAATCATAAACCGGCATATTGAAAACCGGGATTAAATATAATAAAGCAATTATCCTGAACAATTTAATTTTATAACATTTATCCGGGCCTTCCTTGAATGGACAAAAGCTGCTTTAAGCGGATCAGGATCCGGCCCTGATACATCATCACGGTTGCAGTTATAAAAGCTATTTCTGACAAGGAGCTTCAAGGATTTCCGTAACATGACGAATAACCTTTCGTATCTCATGTCTGAATTTTTTTATCCGGAAGGAATACCTGATATTTAGGCTGATTTGTTCCGGACGTCATAAGAAGGCGGAATAGGGACCAATTCATTCATTATAATTAGTATTCTGATCCATGGCAAATAATACTGGTATAACAGGTTCCTCTTCCGGAAAATATGTAATGGGCCTCACCCTGGTAGCTACCCTGGGCGGCCTGCTCTTCGGGTATGATACCGCGGTGATCTCAGGAGCCGTAAAATCATTACAATCACATTTTATTGATTCATTGCAGGGCAACCCGGTATTGGCATCAACGGTGATCTGGCAGTACCAGCTTTCGGTCATAATTGTGATCATTCTTATCACAATAGCCATTGCCGCCATACTCGTTAAGTTATTCGGCAAAGTGAAGGGCTTGACCGTTACGGTCGTGCTTCTCATGATCGTGTTATTTTTCCTGTATTCATTCATGAAAGGAGGGCATGTGCTGAACGAGGATACAGCCAATTCGCTGAAGGGGTTCACGATTTCCAGTGCCCTTGTGGGATGCATATTGGGTGGGGCCATCGGCGGTTTCATCAGCCGTACTGCCGGCAGGAAGAACGGCCTGATCCTGGCTGCGATATTGTTCACCATCAGCGCCATCGGCTCTGCAATTCCTGACGTTCTGAATGTATTTTTTGTACAGGATATTATATCCTTTATTATTTACAGGATCATAGGAGGCATTGGTGTCGGGCTGGCATCCATGCTCTCACCCATGTATATCGCAGAAATTGCCCCTCCGGAAGACAGGGGGAAACTGGTATCCTGGAACCAGTTTGCGATCATATTCGGGATGCTGGTAGTATACTTTGTCAATTATGCCATTGCGCTGCAAGGTAACGATACCTGGCTGTCGGCCATGGGCTGGCGCTGGATGCTGGGTTCTGAAACCCTGCCTGCCCTGGTCTTCCTTGTCCTGCTGATCTTTGTACCGGAGACCCCGCGCTACCTGGTCATGAAAGGCAGGGATGAAGAGGCCCTTGGCCTGCTGGGCCGGCTTGGCCTGGGAGAACGTTCACACCAGGTGCTTGATGAGATAAGGGATTCCCTCAGGATCAAGGATGCCCCCTGGCTTTCCTACGGCGGGCTGCTCATTGTTATCGGTATATTGCTTTCCGTATTCCAGCAGTTCGTGGGCATCAACGTGGTGCTTTATTATGCGCCCGAGATCTTCCGGAATATGGGCAGCAAAACGGATGCGTCCCTCCTCCAGACCATCATCGTAGGAGCGGTCAACCTTTCGTTTACCCTCGTTGCAATTTATTCTGTCGATAAATTCGGAAGAAAACCCCTTCAGATCATCGGCGCCATAGGCATGGCCATCAGCATGTTCGGGATCGGGTTTACATTTTTCTGGCAACATGTCGGGCTGGGCGCCTTGCTTTTCATGCTGGCATACACCGCCTCCTTCGCTGTATCCTGGGGACCTGTCACATGGGTATTATTGTCCGAGATCTTCCCCAACCGTATCAGGGGTGCCATGTCGATCGCCGTTGCTGCCCAATGGATCGCCAACCTGGCCATTTCATGGACCTTCCCGATGATGAATGACAATAGCTGGCTCACCGGGAAATTCCACCATGGGTTTGCTTTCTGGATATACGGGGTGATGGGCATTCTTGCCGCCCTGTTCATGTGGAAAATGGTTCCCGAAACAAGGGGCAAATCACTTGAGGAAATGGAGAAGATCTGGAAACCCCGGCAATAACCTTTTATTGCTGCCACCCCGGAGGATTATCCTGGGGAAGCCCCGAAAGAGGTACTGCATTGGTATAGGTGCCGCAGGGTACATCGATGGGATAGAATTTCGGATACCTTACCTTGCCCAGACCCGTTCTCTTGATGAAAACATAAGTTTTTGCTTCTGATGAGGCGCCAAAATATCCCAGCACTTCCTTGCTCGAATCATTCACACAGTACATATTTCCCTGGATATGAAAAGGCGGCTCCCCGAATATCCCGCTGCTCTTGTTCACCTGCTGATCCACCTCATGCCAGAAATTATAGGCCCTTTCAGTGAGGGATTGGGTGGTGACCGTCATCAGGTAAGGAGAAACGCTGAAATACGGCACAACATCGATATTCTCGTCGAAAGTATTCCCGTCAAAATAACGGTCGGAAGCAAGGCGCAGGTTAAAGTAGAAATAATCATACATCCAGCATGAAGTTGCATAGGGAAAATTGGAAAGCAGGGTTGTAAACTGGTATACTCCCTGGTAAGTCCAGCGGTAGAAATTCTGTTCACCCGGTGTATCGTTTATGGTAACCCATACCTGGTCTCCCGCCGGATGAAAGGCCGTTTCGTCCACATAGGAATAATGGCCGCCTTCCACTGGCGACAGGTGAGGCAACTGCTCGGGATAGGATATCAGTTCATCGTTGTCGCGGGTGATGATATGAAGAATATATACATGACCGGAAACGCCCTGGAAATTTGCATCGGTCTGATATTCAGATCCTTTTATATACATAAGGTTTTCCACCTGCCGGGTTGTGGTATCGATGATGCTCATCTGTGCGTTCTCGACCGGCAGGTAACTTCCCTGGATTTCCACAGAATACGCTGCTGAAAGATTAAGATTTATGATATAGGGTCCCGGAAGATCGGTGATGGTTCCGTCGACCACATAGGATCGGGTCCCCTGGCTGATGGGAATATCATAGGGTACTTCACAGGAATCCATGAGGAGCCCGGCAAATACGACCAGGAGCAGGTATTTCAGTTTCTTGTTCATTAATCTTAACGGTCAATCATAAAAACCTGAAATTATAGGCAAGTGAAGGAATGATCGTGCCCAGGATGGTATACTTATACGCCTGGGGTATCCTCGACCCGGGGATCGGCTTGAAATAAACCGAGTAGGCATTCTGCCGGAAATACACGTTATAAACTGTAAACGACCAGTTGGCATCCCATAATTTATTTTTCCGGTTATTTCCTTTCATGGTCACGGAGAAATCCAGGCGATGATAGTCCGGCAAACGCTCAAGGTTCCTGTTCCCGTAATTGGCAATGGTGATCTTATCGACCTCGTACTTCGACATGGGATAGGTGGTGGGCCTTCCAGTGCTGAATACGTAATTCCATGCAACGTTCCACCTCCGGTTGATTTGGTAGATCAGCGTGAATTTGAAATCATTGGGCATGTCATAATTGGATGGATAAAAATTGCCTCCGTTAATGGTTTCATCCGGAGTCGGCCCCGCAATCTTTCTTAGCGATCTCGAATAGGAATAGCTGGCCCAGCCTGTAACCCGGCCAATGTTTTTCCTGGCTGAAAGCTCCAGCCCGTAGGCTTTGCCCTTCCCCTGCAGCAATTCGGTCTCGACATTTGGATTCAGGAATAATTCGGCACCGTTTTTATAATCGATAACATTGTCGAGCCACTTGTAATAGATCTCGGCAGAGGTCTCGAATTTATCTACATGGAAATTTTTAAAGAAACCCAGGGAAACCTGGTCGCAGCGCTGGGGCTTGAGGTATGCCCCGCTGGGAAACCACAGATCGATGGGGGTGATGGCCGTGGTATTGGAGATCTGCTGAATGTACTGGTAGAGGCGGTTATAGCTCAACTTGATGGAATTCTCGCTGTTGAGGAGGAACCTGAAAGATAACCTGGGTTCAATCCCGTAATTATCGTTGATTTTCTTTCCCTGTCCGTAGGTTTTCGATCCGGTCTGCGTATCCAGGCTGCGCGGGATACCCGGCTCATATAGATGTATGGTGCCTGGCCCCACCTGGCTGAAATCGGCAACCCGCAGGCCGGCCATGATCCTCAGGAACTTGAACAGGTCAAATTCATCGCTGGCGTAGATGTAACTTTCCCGTGCATAAAGGTCTTCCTGCAGGAACGGGTTAATGATGCTTTTCGGTCCTGATGTCAGGCTTCCGGGAATAAAAGTATACCAGGCCATGCTCCCCCCGAAGTCGATTTTATGCGATTCGCCCGGTATATAAAAGAATTCAAGCTTCAGGTTCTTGTCATAAATTCCGGCATTCCAGTTGAAGGCCACTTTGGGCATGGATTCGCTCAACCCGTAATTGTATTTTGCCAGTACCCCGATGGCATTCACCACAAGTTTTTTCCCGATAAGCTGGTTATAGGTTACAGAATGATTTTCAGTTCCCCAGGAATACAGGGTATCGGAAGGCAACTTGAACTTGTCATAACTCTTATAAAAGGAATAGAAAAGCTGGCTGCCTTTTTTGATCCTGTAATTGACCTTTATATTCCCGTCATAGAAAAAAGCGGAGCTGTGGCTGATCTCGGAATTTTTCAGCAGGTGCAGGAGATAATCGCTGTATAATATCCTGCCGCCCGTAAGGATGGAAAGCTTATCCTTGATGACCGGAATGCTGAGTGCGAGGTGGCTGGAAAATAATCCAATCCCGCCATTGCCCGAAAAGCGGTTCACCTGCCGGGTCTTTGTGTTTACATCAAGGACTGAAGAAAGCCGGTCGCCATAGCGGGGCGGAATTCCGGACCGTATCAGAGTCACGTTGTCAACCAGGTCCTCGTTGAAGGTGGAAAAAAGCCCGAATACATGTGAACTGTTGAACAGCGGCGCCCCGTCCATGATCACCAGGTTCTGGTCGGCGCTGCCTCCGCGGACATTGAAACCGCTCGCTGCCTCCCCTACCGTGGTTACCCCCGGCAGCATTAGCAGGCTCTTCACGATATCCGCCTCACCCATAAAATTCGGCTGCACTCTCAGGTTCTTTACATTCAGCTTCGAAACGCCCATGGCCGACTCATTCACATTTTCTTCAGCCCTCCCGCTGATCACTACCTCGTTAAGTTGCAGCACTTCATTGGGAAGGTAATACTTTACACTTTTATTGTCGCTCAGGTCAACGTTTTCCGTCTGTTCAACGAAACCGACCGATTTGATGGTAAGGGTATAATTTCCTTCCGGCAAAGTAAAATGAAAGAACCCGTTGATATTGGTGATCGTTCCCGTATCCAGCTCGTTTATGAATACCGTGGCCCCGATCACCGGGGTTTCCTCCTTTTCCGAAAGCACTTTCCCTTCGAGCCTGTACAGGATCTTTGAATAAACCGCTGAAATGTTCCTGCCTCTGCTCCGCATCATCCCCGCATTGTTGTTCCTGTAAAGGATAATATACTGGTTGTGATAATTGTAATATGAAAAAGGCCGGTTGTCGAGAACATAGTTGAGATCCTGGCCAAGACCATAGAAATAGGGGGGCATCACCGTCCTGAGACCCTGAACCCATTCCTGCTTAAATAGGATATGCGTATGGTAATGTCCGCCGATGCGTGAAAGTGCATCGGCAAGGGGAATGCTGTCATTGCTGCCGGTTACCTGGGCCGGGGCCACCCGGGCAAGCCCGAGTATGGCCACGAATGAGATCAGCAATATTTTATTTAACCGGCATTTCATTTTTGCTTTGCTGTTATGATGGTGGAAGATTCGACAAGCCTGCCCTGGCTGTCGAAACCTGCAACAGTGATCCTTAAGGGGCAGATCATCTCATTAAGCCGGAAACGGAAATACCCTGAGTCTTCATCCATGGCCAGGGAAGGATTCCAGTAAACAACGGGTGAAAAGTCAGGGATCCCTTGCTGGAATTCCGGGAAATATACCGGTTCAGGATCATGCAAGCCTTCAAACTTGATTTTCCGGCTGTTCGGGACCTGAACCTGCTGCCGGGTATAAATGGCCATGATACCGCCAAAACCGGCAAGACCGAACGGCTCAAGGGTCTTCTTCTTTAACAGCAGATCGATCCGCTGGATGTCGCCGATATTTAGGTTAAGTATAAAGGGCACATCCCTTGTCGGAATACCGTTGACAAGGAATACCGGGTGCTTTGTAAGATCGCTGTTCAAATTATAATACAGGATGATCCGGGGACCCTTCCTCGTATTTTTCAGGTGAACATTGATAAGAATATTCTGGATCACATCCGTCATATCGTTGAACTGGATATAATCATTCAGGTTGTACGACAGGTCCGGTTTGCCGTATATGCGTGTGGTGTCGTAGAGGATCTGGTCGGAAGCCAGCGCTTTGCCGGGTTTTCTTTGGTAATACTGGTAATAAAGCACGCCGCGAATAGCAGCTTCATGGGCAAAGCTGTCTAGGGCCGCCATGTTCTCCGGGTTGAAACAGGCAAGCGGGGTTTCGCTGAATTTCCTGAAATAGTCGTCGCTAATCGTAAGTCCCTTCAGCGGTTGTTCTATGGTTGAAATATACAAGGTATTTGATTCCGGCCAATGCGAAGCATCATA
>JBJKSY010000149.1:0-15865 GCA_046703645.1 Cyclobacteriaceae bacterium | reverse complement strand
AAGGTTATCAGCTTCCTGAAAATATCAAACCTTATATAATTCTCGTGGTAGGTGTCAACGGAGTTGGGAAGACTACTACCATCGGAAAGCTGGCCGCGCATTACAAGAAAGAAAATAAAAAAGTGGTACTGGGAGCCGCCGATACCTTTCGTGCCGCCGCTGTCGACCAGTTAAAATTATGGGGACAGAGAGTCGATGTTCCGGTAATTGACCAGGGAATGGGCACAGATCCGGCGTCCGTTGCATTCAAAGCCGTTAGCCATGGGCTGGAAACAGGTGCCGATGTAGTGATCATCGATACGGCAGGAAGGCTTCATACCAAAGTGAACCTGATGAATGAGCTTTCCAAGATCAGAAAAGTCATCGGGAAATTCGATGAACACGCGCCGCATGAGATCCTCCTGGTGCTGGATGGGAGTACGGGTCAGAATGCTTTTATCCAGGCAAAGGAATTTACCCGTGCCACCGACGTTACGGCACTGGCAATAACCAAGCTTGACGGAACCGCCAAAGGAGGTGTTGTGCTGGGAATTGCCGATGAATTTCGACTTCCCGTAAAATATATTGGAGTCGGTGAAAAAATTGAGGATCTCCAGTTGTTTAACAAGGAGGAATTTGTGGATTCTCTGTTCAAATCAAGTTCACTCTAGAGACTGCCATTTCAGGTATGGAACTGATGCTAGCACGGGGCAAAAAATACAGGATTTATTTACTGCTTAGTAGCTTTGGGTTGTACTGTCTTATCCTTGTTTTTGTCCTGTTTAGGCAGAATACGGGGTTTTTTCCTGAATACGAACCGGTAGTAAATGCTGTAATCAAGGCCCCAATGGGAATTTTTGGCTGTAATGCCATATCCGGGGATCTCGTATGTTGAGAAGTTCCCCGGGGAATTCAGCTTCAGCCCTATCCGCATGCTCCCGTTCCAACCCATGTACAAACCTTTCCAGATATGTGCTTTTATTCCGGCTTTCATTTCAAACCAGGTGGCTGTGCCTGCATTTTTATTTACCAGGCTGGTATATGAACCGTAATAAGGATCACTGATATGATAATTAAAGGTTTCGTTGAACCGTGCCTGGCAGTACCTTAACCCGAAAAAAATTACATGATTATGAATATCCGAATAAATAAAATTGTAATCTATTCCGGCCCGGAAATAGTTACCGTTCATAAGGTATCCGAAATCGCTGCCTGACATATGAGATTGCCAGTTTCCGTAATCGAAGGCAATGAAATATTTATAGAGATCTATGTCCGCATTGAATTCATATTGTTTCCTTACCGGATCCAGGGCCCAGACTGTCAATCGGCTCAGATCGGTACCTACGCGTAAAGCGGAAGGCCATATCACACTCTGAGCTCTCAAAGGAAATGTGAGGATAAGAAGCAGACCGGCAAGGTTAATAATATACTTGTATATTGATGTCATGGGTTATGTCAAGAGTATTCTTGTTGGAAATTACTTCCGGGAAAGTTGAATATGGCGCTTCAACCTGAACAAAAACCTGGGAAAATCCGCATTGTTTTGAAATTAAATTCATGGTTCTCCTGTACCGGACCAGGAGGCTGTCGGTTTTCCCGTTCCGGATGAAGAGGAATAGCGTGGAGTCGGTGAAGGTGTTCACCGGCAGCAGATAAGTGCTGAGGCTGTCATTTACATAAAACAATGTATCGGTCCCGGAAGAAGTAACCGTATCGAATTTGGTCAATTTCAGTGCCCGTGATTGTTTGTCATAAAATGAGACATTCACAGTTGTGGAATAAAGATTTGAACATATGGTATCGTCACATGCCGCGAAGGCGGCCATGATCAATGGCACGAAAATGAAAAAAAGATAAAATATGGTTGATTTCTTTCGGGGCATATTATCTCAGGCCAAAAATATTGAATTCTGCAGAGATATAAAGGTTTGTAAAGTCAATAATGTCCCGGGAAGGTACCACTGACTGAAATGTAGTATTTTTGCCCATTAATTCTCTTTGCATTGCGAACAAAAGGGTCAAAAAAAAGCAGGATCAATATCATAACACTGGGATGTTCCAAAAACCTTGTAGACTCCGAGGTGTTGCTGACGCAACTTCTGGGAAACGGGTTAAATGCCGGGCACGAGTCTGAAAAGGACGATGCAGGAACTATTATAATCAATACATGCGGGTTCATTGACAGGGCAAAACAGGAGTCAATCGATACTATTCTCCGTTTTGCCGAAGCCAGGAAAAGAGGCGATATAGAGAAACTGTATGTAACCGGATGCCTTTCGGAGCGATACCGTGATGAATTAAAAACCGAGATCCCTGAAGTGGATGCTTTTTTTGGAACAAGGGAATTGCCGCAGCTTCTCAGGAAATTCAAGGCCGATTACAAGCACGACCTGATCGGGGAAAGAAACCTGACTTCCGCTTCACATTATGCTTACATGAAAATATCAGAAGGATGTGACCGGCCCTGTTCTTTTTGTGCAATCCCCCTTATGAGAGGGAAGCATATTTCCCGGCCCGTGGAAGACCTGGAGTCGGAAGCTCGTGGACTGGCAGCCCATGGAGTTAAGGAATTGATTCTTATCGCCCAGGATTCCACCTATTACGGGCTTGATCTATATAAAAAAAGAGCACTGGCCGGATTGCTTGAAAGGTTATCGAAAATTGAAGGAATCGAATGGATACGTTTGCATTATGCCTTTCCGGCGGGTTTCCCCCAGGATGTAATAGATGTCATGGCCGGGAATGATAAAATTTGCAAATACCTCGATATTCCTCTTCAGCATGGAAGCGACAAGATTCTTCAGCTTATGAGACGCGGAATTACCGCGGGGAAAGCGGAAGAACTGATCGGCAATATAAGAAAAAGAATTCCGGGGATCGCCATCCGGACCACCATGTTGGTAGGTCATCCGGGTGAAACCGACGACGATTTTGAACGGCTGCTAAAATTCACAGAAAGGTTGCAATTCGACAGAATGGGAGTATTTTTATATTCTCACGAGGAAGATACGCATTCCTTTACCATGAAGGATGATGTTCCCGGCAATATCAAGCAACAACGAGCAGATGAATTAATGATCTTACAGGAAAATATTTCACTCAACAGGAATAAAAACAAAGTGGGTCAGACCTTCAGGGTTTTATTTGACCGTAAAGAAGGCGAATATTTTATCGGCCGCACGGAATTTGATTCCCCGGAAGTGGATAACGAAGTTCTGGTAAATGCAAAACATTACCTTAGAACCGGCGATTTCGCGAATATCCGCATCCTGGAAGCACAGGCGTTTGATCTTGTAGGTGAACCAGTTTAATGTAATAATGTAATATATGCATATTGAAAAAATACCTTTCAGCCATACCGGATTTTTCTCGAATATTTTTCTCGATTATATAGACAGGAATTCTGTATTCAAACCTTTTATAAATCAGTTCCCGGACCCTGAAAACTTTGAAAAGGTTATCAGGACCAGAAGATTTTCGAAGGAACGAAGGATAAAATTATTCGAAGAGCTGATCAGCCAGTACAAGGATATACCGGCTTCGGAAAATGTACTTGAGAACATTAAAAGCCTTGTCAATGACAACTGTTATACGGTAACAACCGGTCACCAGCTTAATATTTTTACAGGCCCTCTTTATTTCATTTATAAGATTGCAACGGTTATCAATACCTGCAAGGCCCTTTCGTTGAAATACCCCGATCAGAAGTTTATTCCCGTTTACTGGATGGCTTCAGAGGATCATGATTTTGAAGAAATATCTAAAGTCAGGATATTCGGGAAAACCTATCAATGGGAAACCAGTGCCGGCGGACCTGTCGGAAGGATGAACCCGGAAGGCCTCAGGGGGATCCTTGATCAGATACCCGAAAAAATTCCCCTGTTTGAAAAAGCTTACACCAGCTACCGGACGCTTTCCGAATCCGTGAGGTATTATGTTAATGAATTATTCGGTAAGAACGGCCTGGTGATCATCGAACCGGATTCCAGGACATTTAAATCCTTTTTCAAGGATGTGATCATCGATGATCTTACTAAGTTTACGGCTTCCAAACTTGTGGAATCCACTTCAGCCGAACTTACGGACCTGGGCTATAAAACCCAGGTTTCGCCGAGAATGATCAATCTTTTTTTTATTAATGAACATGGAAGGAACCGGATCGTGAAGGAAGGCGATCATTATACTATTCTGGATACGCCCTTTAATTATTCCCTGAAGGACATCCTTGAAGAAGCTCGGAACAATCCTGAAAAATTCAGCCCTAATGTGATTCTGAGACCCGTTTACCAGGAAATGATCCTGCCAAATGTGGCGTATGTCGGCGGGCCGGCAGAAATCTCTTATTGGCTGCAACTAAGGAAAGTTTTTAATCATTATAAAATCCAATTCCCTGTCCTGATGCCCCGGAATTTTGGTCTTTATATCAACCAGGCAACCGTTTCAAAGCTTGAAAAACTTTCAGTGAAATATCCGGATCTTTTCCTTGACCCACACCAGCTAAAGACAAAATACGTGCTGGAAAAGAGCGGTACGAATATCAGCCTGGAAAAGGAAAAGCTGATCCTTCAGGAACTTTTCGAATCTATCAAATACAAAGCCATTTCCGTTGACGGCAGCCTGGAAGGATTTATTGGTGCCGAAAGCTCAAAAACTATGCAGGGATTTGAAAATATGGAAAAAAGGATCATCAAAGCTGAAGAAAAAAACCAGGAGATTTCCATCAGGCAACTTGAATCCATCAAGGAAAAACTCTTCCCCGACGGGAAACTCCAGGAAAGGGAAGAAAATTTCCTGAGCTTTTATATCAATGATCCGATGTTCATCGAACATATCCTGGAATCATTTGATCCTTTCGACCAGCAGTTTTATCTAATGGCTGAGAATCTAAAATAATTGAGTCACATGCTGCTGATATTTTTAAAGGCTGATACCAGGCGAATTAGCGAACCGGGAATTTTCATTACCCGGCCGTTTCAGGAGGAATCAGAAATTATATAAGTTGTTTAACCATTAATTAAGCATCCATTCAGCCGGTTTTCAGCCAGGAAAATACCGTGACGCAAAGTTCATCTCTTTACAGCCCTGGTCATTTCCTTCTTTCCCGGAGGACCGGGAAGAGTTTCAACGATAAGGCCTGCTGATTTAAGATCCCTTTTCAACTGGCCCTTTGCCGCATAGGTCACAAAGCAGCCCTGATCTTTCAGGAGATCAGCCGATTTCCTGATCAGGTCAATCTCCCACATACCGGGTTGCTTGCCCGGGGCAAAGGCATCATAGTAAATTATATCAAAACGGGAATTACCGGGAGAATAATCCTGGTAGCTTTTCTTAATTTTAAAGAAATTAAATTTTTCGTCAAGAATGATTTTCTCTTCCCAGGGAAACGTATGAATTTTTTCGATCAATAAACGCATTTCATTATCTCCAAGCTGCCCCGGATAATTCAGACCAGGCCATAGCTCATCGGGAAGCGGGAAAGGTTCAAGCGCAGTGTAAATTATTTCTTTCCTGTATTTCCTGTTTTCAAGAAGAGTCAATAATACATTAAGCCCGGTTCCCAGGCCCACCTCAAGGATCTGCACCGTATCAGGGTTCTCAGAACTCAGTAAATACCGAAACCCGTTCCTGATAAAGACATGCCTGGATTCGGTAATTGCCCCGTGAACGGAATGAAATGTCTCATTGAGCTCAGGGACAAAAAACGAATGGGATCCGTCCTCAGTGGTTATTAATTTAACGGAATACACTCAATTCCGGGATTCAAGTAATACGACTGCATAGGCTGCTACCCCTTCTTCACGCCCGATAAACCCCATTTTTTCATTGGTAGTGGCTTTTATTGAAAGACAGTTATCAGGGATCTCCAGGATAGGCGTCAGAGCGTTTCTCATTTCCGCCATATGCGGATTGATCTTTGGTTTTTCAAGACAAAGAGTTGTATCGATGTTCACGATATGATAACCCTGAATTTTAATAAGTTTCATGACCTCATTCAGCAGGATACGGCTGTCAATTCCCTTATATTCCTGTGATGTATCCGGGAAATGTTTTCCTATATCACCCAGGGCCAGGGCACCAAGCAGTGCGTCGCAAATCGCATGGATCAGGGCATCGGCATCGGAATGTCCCGCACAGCCTTTATCATGCGGGATTTTTACACCGCCGAGTGTTAGATCATAGCCTTCCAAAAGGGGATGAACATCATAGCCAAAACCTATTCGCAACATCTTTGCAGGATTTTACTTGGTATTAAAAAGCACTCCCATGGTGACTTCGAGCCCGGTATAATCAAGCTTGGAATCGGTGTAATTTACATCAATGGTTTGTAATCCCGAAGAAACCGTGCCTCCGGTATAAGATCCCCTGAAGTTCAGGGGGCTGCCTCCGAGGAGATAATTTACCGCGAAATTCATTCCGAATTGTTTTGTGAAATATACAATGAGTTCGGCACCTCCGATAACTCCATAACCCAATCCGTTGTCGAAGCGGAAATCTGCATTGGCTACATCCCAGTTCTGGTATTCCCGGATAGCGCGGTCAAGGTTTCCGTAATTGATGTGGTTATCAAGATTATAGAATCCGAATCCGCCGGCTTTCAGGCTGAACACAATATTCTGAAAAGGGAATTTAAGGACAGCCTGTACAGGCACGAAAGCCGAGAAAAATGGCCCCATAACCGGGTTTTTGGATTCAAATGGCATGCCCGTAACATTCATACCCGACATCCTGTAGAGCGTTCCACCTGTTTCCAGTGAAAAATTGTGGGTAAAGTTCAAGCCCAGTCCCCTGAATGAGAATGGACTGATGGGAATCGAAAAATATCCACTCCTGGGAAAGAAAAAGGAAAATGAAAGACCCAGTTGTTGTCCGCGGGATATCCCGGGAGCAAGGACAAACAGGAATAACAGAACCAGAAAATGTTTCCTGACAGATTGTTGCATATCCATATCAGCTAATTAACAGAGGAATTATAAAACAGCTAAAATCAACAGGAATGAAAATCATTGATGATTATCACGTCCATTCAATTAACGAAAATAGAATAAAAATCAGTGGGAGGAAATAATTTTCATGTAAGGATGGATACGGGGAACATATTTAATAAATGTTTAAGATGAACTATCCATAAAAAAACCTGCAACCGAAAGAAGGTTGCAGGCTTAAAAAGGGACTTCTGCGAGATAATTCCCGGTTTATTCGGGTTTTATTCTTTTCATTATTGTATAATAAAGCAGCAAGGAAATTCCCCCGAAAAGCATGATCATGGAGAAATAAGCCACTTCTTCCTGGATAGAGGTATAGCTTTCGAGGACATTGCCCAGTAATAAACCTACCGCAAAACCGATCAATAACAAGCCGAATTTGAGGGCATCGTAGCGGCCGTGTGTTGTGGTTTTACTTTTTAAGAGGTTAATATCAAGCCCTTTTTCGATAAGGGCCAGCTTTTCCTTATTGGAGGCGCTTACGGCCACGTAGACGATTCCGAATACTGTGGCAAAGAAAGCCAGGGGAACGATGATTGCAGTTGCCATAATTTTCTTATATTTAAATGTTCATTTTTTCGTATTCATAAGCTTGGATGCCTTATCCGGAGATATGGTTACGCTGAATTACAAAATACTTTTTCATGTAACCGATCAGGCTGACTAAACGTCCAATATTTAAAATGAAGGATGAGCTAGAGGAAATAGTAATTGAAAAGCTGAAAAAAGGGGAAGCCCATGCCTTCAGGTATATTGTGGATAAATACAAAACGTATGTATTTACCGTATCATTGAAAGTGCTGAGAAACCGGGAGGAGGCCGAGGAATCATCCCAGGATACCTTTATGAAGGTTTTTAAATCCATTCATGATTTCCGGTTCGACAGTAAATTCTCCACCTGGCTGTACAGGATCGCCTTTAATAATGCTGTAGCAAGGACCAGGAAAAAAATCCTGACTACAGAACCGATCGAAGAGGCTGAAACCCTGAAAAATGTATCGGAACTTACCGGCGCCCTGGATAATCTGTCACGTGAGGAAAGGGTACGGCAGGTAAAAAAAGCTGTTGAAAGATTGAATGAAGAAGACGCAATTTTGATAAATTTGTATTACTGGCAGGAAAATTCCATAGCGGATGTAGCCGTAATCACCGGCCTGGATGAAAACCTGGTAAAGGTAAAAATTCACAGGGCCAGGCACAAGCTGCACAAACACCTATCGGAATTTCTCGGTTTAAAAATTGAAGATCTGTTATGAATCAGGAAGAAAAATTTGACCGAAGCATACGAAACATCCTCAGGGAGGATCTGGTGGAACAACCCACTGTCAATTTTACCAATAAAGTAATGGAGCATCTGGGGTTGCAAAGAGTTCAGCCGGTAAAAACCCCGAAACCCCTATTATCCTCAAAGGCAAAGATCGCCATCGCTGCGGGGTATTTACTTGTCATAGCGCTGATCATTCTTTTTGTCAAGGGAGGGTCGGCAACTGTACCATCCTATCTTGAAATCTTTACTAAATTTAAATTGCCAACCCTGGGATCCCTCATCCAGGTAAACAGCCAGATACTTACCATGCTTGTTGTGCTGATGACCGGCGGCTGGATACTGGCCGGGATCGACCGTCTGCTGAAAAAAATCATTCTCAGGTAAAATATTAAGATTAAAAGGGCTAAGTTTTCAGCCCGGTTTCCTGCCTTTTTATTTTTACAATAAAACCTTATACAGGTCATTCAGGGCCATATTTTAAGTCTTTGCATTTCTCGGTATTAACAATTATTTTTATCGCCCCTACGGGAGAGATATCCCGGCCATAATTAAATTTTTTTACTTAAAGTGTAGTGAAATATGAAAGTTTATGATGATAAGCATATCAAGAATGTGGTTTTGTTAGGCAGCTCTAAATCCGGAAAGACCACATTGGCGGAAACGATGCTTTTTGAGTCGGGACTGCTCCACAGACGAGGTACGGTAGAGGATAAAAATACTGTTTCCGATTATCACGATATAGAACACGAACGGGGGAATTCGGTATATGCAACTTCTTTGCATACCGAATGGAGGGATTACAAGATCAATATTATCGATACGCCTGGCCTTGATGATTTTATGGGAGAAATTGTCTCATCCATGCGTGTAGCCGATACCTGCGTCATGGTGGTCAATGCCCAGTACGGAGTGGAAGTGAATACCGAATTGATCTGGAACTATGTCGGGCAATTCAATAAGCCGGTAATTTTTGTCCTTAATCAACTGGATCACGTGAAATCAAATTTTGATACGGCTTATGAAAGCATTAAAAAGAGGTTCGGCAGTTCCGTCATTCTGATGCAGTACCCGGTGAACCAGGGCGAAGGATTCAATACCATTATCGACCTGTTGAAAATGACCATGTATAAATTTCCTTCCGACGGGGGAAAACCGGAAAAATTACCTATTCCTGATGACGAAAAGGAACATGCTGCTTCGCTTCACAATGAGCTCGTTGAAAAAGCGGCTGAGAATGATGAAAAGCTGATGGAATTGTATTTTGAAAAGGGCAGCCTTGATGAGGACCAGCTCAAGGAAGGACTTAAGATCGGGATGTTGAAGCAGGAGGTGTTACCGGTTTTCTGCGTGTCGGCCAAGAAAAACATGGGTAGCGGTCGCCTGATGGGATTTATCGACAATGTATCTCCCTCGGCTCTTGAAATGAACCCTGAAATAGCCACCGATGGGAAAAAGATTGATTGTGATCCATCGAAGCCTGCTTCCATCTTTGTTTTTAAAACCATTAATGAACCTTTCCTCGGGAAGGTCACATTTTTCAAGGTTTGTACAGGCGAAATCAAGACCGGCACTGAACTGATTAATGCAAGGAATGAACAGGGTGAAAAATTCAATCAACTTTTCATCATGGATGGAAAGAACAGAAATAATGTTGACAGCCTGAAAGCAGGGGATATCGGCGCCACAGTAAAACTGAAAGAAACCAGGACCAACGACAGTCTTCATGCCAGGGATTTCCCTGTTCAATATACGCCAATGGTATTTCCGGATCCACGGATTCAGTCAGCCATCAGGGCAAAGGATAAAAATGACGAAGAAAAACTCAGTGAAGCACTCAGGGAAATTCATGAGGAGGATCCGACACTTCATGTTCATTTCTCAAGAGAGCTCAAGCAAATGCTGATTGAAGGTCAGGGTGAATTGCATTTTGCTGTTACCGACTGGAAACTCAGGAAAATATATAATATAGAATCTGAGCTTTTTAAACCCAGGATACCTTACAGGGAAACCATTCAGAAAAGTGCCGATGCCAGTTACCGGCATAAAAAACAATCCGGGGGAGCAGGCCAGTTCGGAGAGGTTTATCTAAGAGTGGAAGCCTATACCGACGGGATGGACGATCCGGATGACCTGACCGTACGCGGAAGAGAAACCATTGAACTCGACTGGGGCGGCAAGCTTGTATTTTATAATTGCATAGTAGGAGGTGTAATTGACCAGCGGTTCATTCCTTCAATTCTGAAAGGAGTGATGGAAAAAATGGAAGAGGGACCGCTCACGGGTTCCTATGTGCGTGATGTCAGGGTTTGCGTATACGACGGGAAGATGCATCCTGTCGATTCCAACGATATTTCATTCAAGATCGCAGGCGCACAGGCTTTCAAGAAAGCATTTGTTGATGCTAACCCGAAGATCCTTGAGCCGGTTTACGACCTGGAGGTAATGGTTCCTGAAGAGCTGATGGGAGAAGTAATGACTGACCTTCAGAGCAGGCGCTCTATCATCGTAGGAATGGATGCCGAGAATAATTACCAGGTGATCAAGGCAAGAACGCCGTTGGCTGAATTATATAAATATACGACTACCCTGAGGTCGCTGACACAGGGAAGGGCAAGTTTCAAAATGAAATTTGCAGAATACCAGGCAGTGCCGCCGGACATTCAGAAAAAGTTGTACGAAGAAAGGCTGGCCATGGAGACGGAAGAGGGATAGAACTTCCGGAAATAATATTTTCAGGTCCGGTTTGTTGAAAGCCGGACTTTTTTTTAGTATTCTACCAGCATTTTAAGGATATCATCAATAAATTCCCTTGAATTGACAAGCCTTGGCACCTTGTGCTGTCCGCCGAGTTTGTTTCTTTTTTTCATCCACATGTAAAAAGTGCCTTCCGATACCGGGTGTATCACCGGCCTTTCAAGTGCAATATCCTTATATCTTTTAGCGTCATAGTCGCTGTTGAGCTTTCTCATGGTGATATCAAGAGCATCGATGAATTTATCCAGGTTATCAGGCGATTTTTTAAATTCGATGATCCATTCATGACCCCCCTTATGCTCCTGCCCGATGTACCGTGGTGCAGCGGTATAATCCCCGATAATGGCGCCGGTCAGCTTGCAGGCTTCAGCAATTCCCTGTTCGGCATTTTCGATGATGAGTTCTTCACCGAAAGCATTGATAAAATGTTTTGTCCTTCCGGTTATCCGGATGCGATGAGGATTGGTGGATGTGAATTTTATGGTATCCCCGATCTTATATCTCCATAAACCAGCATTTGTGGAAATTACCATGGCATAATTAACTCCAGTCTTTACTTCAGAAATATCAACTGCCACCGGATTATCGGTTTCTTCCTGGTCGGCAGGAATAAATTCAAAAAAAATGCCGTAATCAAGCATCAATAGCATTTCCCTTGAGTTTTCCTGGTCCTGGATTGCAAAAAAGCCCTCTGAAGCATTATAACTTTCAAAATACTTCATTTTATTTCCGGGGATCAGTTCATGAAATAAGGTCTCATAGGGCGTAAAGGAGACGGCACCGTGGAAAAATACTTCAAGATTGGGCCAGATTTCAAAAATGCTTGATACATTATTCTTCTTCAATATTTTCTGTATGAGTACCACAGTCCAGGTCGGTACCCCATATATACTTATCACGTTTTTACGAGCGGTTACCTCTGCCATTTTCTCAATTTTCTGTTCCCATTCGCTCATAAGGGCTACCTCTTTAGGCGGGGTTTTTTTCCATTGGAACCATGGCGGCAGGTTCGCAATAATTACAGCAGATAAATCGCCGTAATGTGATCCGGATAAACTGCTGAACTGATTGATCTGATGACTTCCCCCGATTACGAGTCCACGACCGTGAAGAATTTGAGAATCGGGATAACGGTTAATATACAATTTCAGCATATCCCTCCCGCCCCTGAAATGGCAATTTTTCAATGCTTCCCTGGAAACGGGTATGAATTTACTCCTGTCATTGGTGGTTCCGGAAGATTTCGCAAACCAGTCGATCCGGGAAGGCCAAAGGATATTCTGCTCCCCCTTCAGCAATCTTTCAATATACGGGAAAAAATTCTCATAACTTCTGATCGGGATCCGCTCCCGGAATTCACGAAGATTCGTTATATCCCGGAAACCATGTTCTTTGCCGAATTCCGTATTTTTTGCAGTCGCAATTAACTCCAGGAGCTGACGTTGCTGGATGTCGACCGGGTGATTAGTGAAATCGGCAATCTGGCTCAGTCTTTTACCGGCAAATTGAGATAATATGGAATTCAGGACAGTCAAGGGGAAAAATTTATATTTTTCGTTTCAATTCAAAGTGTTTACCCAGGTATACTTTTCTCACCTGTTCGTCATTGGCGAGCTCTTCGGCACTTCCGGCTTTCAGGAGCCGGCCTTCAAACATCAGGTATGCCCGGTCAGTTATTGAAAGTGTTTCCGTTACATTATGATCCGTGATGAGAATCCCGATATTTTTTTTGCGCAGCCGTGCCACAATGGATTGAATTTCTTCAACGGCAATCGGATCAACTCCTGCAAAAGGTTCGTCGAGCAGAACAAATTTCGGATCGACTGCCAGCGCCCGGGCAATTTCCGTCCTTCTGCGTTCACCCCCGGAAAGCATCACCCCTTTGTTTTTCCTCACCTGATCCAGTGAGAATTCATCAATGAGATTTTCCATTTTTTCTTTCTGACTTTTCTTGGAAATACCTGTCATTTCCAGCACCATCAGGATATTTTCTTCTACCGTCAGGGACCTGAAAACCGAAGGTTCCTGTGCCAGGTACCCGATACCCAGTTTTGCCCTTTTATACATCGGGAGCGGGGTGATATTTTCCTCATCCAGGTAAATATTGCCTCTATTGGGTTTGATCAGTCCGACGATCATATAGAAGGAAGTGGTCTTTCCGGCTCCATTAGGTCCAAGAAGCCCGACAATTTCTCCCTGGTTTACATTAACGGAAACATCATTTACCACAATCCTTTTTTTGTATTTCTTTACAAGATTCTCTGCCCTTAAAATCATGCCAGTTAATCGAACTTTAAATCCTTAACATATAACTGCAGAGACCGTTGCCCCAGATAATCATTTTCTTCGATAGTATAAGCCATTTTAAACCGCATACCGCTATCGATCAGTTCAAAATACTGGGCCAGACCGAATCCAATTGCTTCATGTGTTGTATCGGAATTTTCCTGTTTCACAAAAAATTTCAGATGTTCATCCTTAAGGATACGGGGTCTTATCGAAACATACAAATTTTCAGAAACAAAAATCGGTTGCATATTGTAAGGTCCGAAAGGAGCCATCTGTTTCAGGATATCGAGAAATTTGGAGTTGATTACATCGAGATTTATCACATGGTCAACAATGATTTTAGGGATTAATTGATCTTCGGATATTCTTTCATCGACAATCTGTTCAAATTTTTTCTTGAAATCATCGATATTATCAACCGACATGGTCAAGCCGGCAGCATACATATGGCCGCCAAACTGTTCAAGCAGGTCTGAACATTCGGAAATTGCCTGGTACACATCAAACCCGTCAATCGAACGGGCCGATCCTGTCACCTTTCCGTTTGAATTTGTGAGGATGATCGTAGGCCTGTAAAATTTATCAATACACCTCGATGCAACGATTCCAATTACTCCTTTATGCCAGTCGCCTTTGTATAAAACCGTGGATTTGGAAGAATGTACCTTCTCATTTTCCTCTATCATCTTAATGGCTTCCTGGGTTATGGAACTGTCATAGTTCCTGCGCTCAATATTATTACTGTTAATTTTCAAGGCGATGTATTCCGCCTCCTTGAAAGAATCCGTAACAAGTAATTCAACGGCAAGGCCCGCGTGTGACATCCTTCCCGCGGCATTGATCCTGGGACCTATACCAAAGACAATTCCGGAAATAGTGACCTTTCCACGGAGTCCGGAAACATCGATCAGCGCCTTCAGCCCGGGTCGTGGATTGCTGTTTAATTTTTCCAGGCCATAATAGGCAAAAATCCTGTTTTCTCCGTCAACGGGAACAATATCTGAAGCAATGCTTACGGCTTGCAGGTCTATATATTCATATAATTCCTGAATGTCAATCCCGGTCTTCTGACAGTAGGCCTGCATGAATTTAAATCCCACTCCGCATCCCGAAAGTTCCTTATAGGGATAATTGCAGTCTTTTCGTTTAGGATCAAGGATGGCAAAAGCTTCCGGGAGGTTTTTACCGGGAAGGTGGTGATCGCAAACGATAAGGTCAATGCCGAGGGATGATGCATATTTTGCCATCTCAACAGCCATAATGCCGCAGTCGAGACTAATGATAAGATTTACATTCTTTTTATGCGCTTCATCAATCCCCTTTTTTGACAAGCCATAACCTTCCAGATACCGATCGGGAAGATAATAATGAAGATTTGAATGATGTCTCCTCAGAAAACAATAGACAAGCGCCACGGAAGTTGTTCCGTCGACATCATAATCTCCGTAGATCAGTATATTTTCATCCTCATGAATGGCTTTTTCCAGTCTTCTGACTGCCACATCCATGTCTTCCATAAGAAAAGGATCATGAAGGTCAGAGAGGCTGGGTCGGAAAAAGGCCCTGGCGGACTGGAAATCGTTAATATTCCGCTGGATGAGAATTGAAGTCAGAATTGGATTTATATTTAATTCCGAAGAAAGTGAATTCACCGTCTTTGGGTCCGGAAAGTCTTTATAAATCCATTTATGAACCATACATAAGCAATGATTACAAATATAGAACGAAAGCTGCAATTAATTCAATACTGTCTGAAAATGAAGCATTTTCGCGTCTGGATGTGATTCTTGACTGTTGATAATCGGTGCTTTATCCGTTAAAAGCCCTGATCATCATTTTTACCGGCCGGCTTTTTGTTGACTTCCTTTGGAATGACAGGATTATTTTTCTGGACAGGCTGGTTGGTTTCGGTATTTCCTGAAGTTGCCGAATGCAGGTCATAAGGCTCGTTAATCCCCAGGTAATCCTTCCTGAACTGGTTGATAAAAGTGAGTGCGTCCTTGGTATCCCCATTCGTGAAGAAATATTCCCCGAAGTTGGCTTTCAGTGCATTTGATTTGTTTTTTACAATATCGGTAATATCCTGGCTGGAGGAAGCCATCAGCAAGCGGTTGTTTTCAAAATTAAAATAATACCAGACATTCGGAGAAATCCGAAGGAAGAGATTAATAATATCATCGTTTTCGGCTTTCCGGATTTCCATGAATCCATCTGTCGAGATATTAACATCCTGCCTTCCTATATTTGAAAGTCCTATTTTTCCTGTGCTGTACCAGGCCTTTTTTTCCTTATTGTATATCAGGTGAACCTTTGCCAAAACCAGGGACTTATCAAGTTTGGGAGATTCGGAAATCAACGAAGTATATCCCTGAAGTGATTTTTGTTCAAAGTCCTCGGTTGCCTTTTCGCCAATAATTTCCGAAACTTTGTACAAAACCGAGGGATCGTCATTATAACCTGCCGGATACCCACCCTGTTCCGTAGCTTTCATAATTTCAGTGGTCATGAGATCCTCAACCTGAGTGGGGAGATTGTAATTCAGGGTAAGGAATGCATCCATATTCATTTTGTCGGTTACGGCATTTCCATG
>JBJKSY010000148.1:0-3178 GCA_046703645.1 Cyclobacteriaceae bacterium | reverse complement strand
GTGCCGGGAAGAAACAGCCCGGTAAATATACCATACGAAAGGCATTCCCATGTTGGTTTCGATCAGTGAGTCGATTACAAGGGGTTTCCAGATAGGCGGCCTGATCCCGCTGATCAGCAGACAGGCCTCCCAGGCAAACTGCACCCCGATACCAATGGCCATCAACCGGAGGATAGAAATATTTTTCCCGTTCTTCAGATTGTCGACTATAACGATCAGGTAACCGGCTACGAGGATCAGCGCCATAATGCCATGATAGGAACCTGTTCCCCTGTAAATTGAGATCTCATGAAATCCGGCCCCGAAATTCGTGCTCAGTTGACCGCAAAGCAGCCAGCCCAGAATCGGCAGAACCGACCATTCCACGGCATGACCGTCGCGGTCGAGCAGGAGCCAGATCCAGGCAAAATTCGTAAAGCCGTAGCTCATGCTCATCCATAAAAGGAACCACATGGTATCGGCGCCTTCCACATGCCTCGTACCCAGAAGATGGTAAAATATCCCGAAGTCGACTGCGAAATAGAGCAGTCCTGCCAGCAGCCCGGCGATCACTGCCAGCCTTTTTTTAAAATACAGGAGAATTCCCCCGTAAAGTATCAACCATACGATATCGAAGGGTATATAGATCGAACTGAAAGTACGTGCAACATTAAAATCCATTTTCAATTTAACAGGTTAATATTCACTTATTGTTGTCGATCACCGATCACCGATCACCCATCACCGATGACCGATGACTGATTATAGATTACGATGTTAAATTTACAATGATCTATTTTTGAAATATAACCAATACTTAAATACACAATACTATGGCGGTCGTATTATTCATAAGGTCCGGTTAATCTTATATCCCGGAAAGTACAAAAGCGCCCCAGAAGTATGGTTCCGGATACCTGGACCTCAGTTTTTCTTCCGCAGTTTTAAAGGAGCTGAAGGTATCTTTTCCAGCCGCCAGGTTTTTATAGAATTCGGACATAAGCTGCTGGGTGGCCGAATCATTCACCTTCCACAATGACATCAGGATGCTGTTAGCCCCGGCTTCACGGAAAGCCCTTTGGAGTCCGTAAACGCCTTCACCGGTCTCTACCTTGCCCAGCCCGGATTCACAAGCGGAAAGGACTACCATTCTGCAACCGATTAGGTCGAGACCAAGGGCTTCATACCCGGTGAAAATCCCGTCATTGTTCCCAACAGGATGTTTTTCCCCGATTTCAGAAAACAGCAGGCCGCAATTGAACAGGGGATTAGCGTTTCCATAACTTTCATTGAAAAATCCATGCGTGGCAATGTGAAGGATTTCAGGGGAATGCACTTCTTTAAGGTGAGTCTCTGAAGCCTGCAAGCCTTCATAGCTTGTAACTTTCCATCCTTTGCCGAGCAGGGTCCTGTCGATCAGGTTCAGTTCTTTTCCGGTACCCGGTAATGCCGTTACTCCGTGTTGAATTATGTCCGCAATGTTCACCGATCTTTCATGCGTGGTATCAGCTTCACCTGAAGTTTTATTGCCAAAATCCGGGTCACCGATCAGGACAGACTTCCTGTTGCCTGCACTTGAATCACTATGCAATTCAGGGATTTCCTTGATATTTCCAAGAATATGAATGTCATAGGAATCAATCAGGTATCTGCCCGAAGGCCATCGGAGTGTATTGAGATTTATCTTATTATAAATCCCATCCGGAGAAACATAAATTTTATGATTTCCCCCATATTCCCTGATCGATTTATTCACCGAACCCCAGAATCGCCGTATTGACAACGTGTCAATTAACCGGTACCTGATGCAGTTGGTGTAATAGGAATAATATTTTGTTTCAAGATCTCGGCCTTCCTTGTTGATGATCATTTTCACTGTTCCGTGCATGAATTTTGAAAGTACAAGGAAACCATAATAAACAGAATCATCGTAAACCGGGGAAAGGCTTCTATAATAAAGCGGGGCATGACACTTTATAATTTCAACGGCTACATCCCCATATTCAAGAAAGGGAAGAATATCCTTCCAGGAAATTTGACTGTTTTCATTTTTATTCCTGAAAGTTGAAGATTTCACCGATAACCATCGTTCCAGGGAATCTGCTTTTTTGGTCAGTAAATCAAATTCTGTTATGACAACAGGATTGCTTTGCTTTTTTTCAAGTAAGCCCGCAGCCTGTTCCCTTATAGATTGCCATTCATTGAACTTGTTTATCAATGTACTGTCATGGCTTGAAAGAATTGCCTTTTTTTCTGCCTGGACGGATTCGTAGATCATACCCTTGGTAGCCATCCTGTAATTTAGCAGTATTGCTGGAGCTGAAAATTCAACCCAGTATTCGGGTTTGGGTGTATTCCCGGAATGAAATCTTCTGATAATGAACTGGGCGGTATCGTTCCCGATGAGTTTTTTAAGTTTCAGTGAATCATAATAGACATAAGAAGAAGATCCATAATAAGGCTTGTCAACTACCTCGTTGATTACATAGGCCGTGAAAGATTCCAGGGCTTTCAGGTTTGCATTGTAAAACAAAACTCTTTCCGGCTCCGTAAGGAAGGGAAAAACCTTCCTTGTGATCTGCAAGTAAATCTTCAGGGCTTTATAAAACTGAAGAATAGTCTCAAACTGTGGTTTCCATCCCCAGTACAGCAGGGCCTTTGAAAGTTCCAGTTCGGCCACCTCCGGACGGTCGGGTCCTTCATCTTTAACGGCTGTGTCGATAGCTGTATTATATATCTGTTCCAGCCGTTCATTATAATATGGATTGATGGTATCTTTTACGATGAATTTCCAATCCTGCTTCCCATTCTTTTCTATGCTTCTGACATACCCGAAATGAACAAGGCTGTCTTCGAATCCCTGCGCCCGGCATCTGACATAAAAGTCCGCCAGGTCAACTTCAATTTCATTGTCCTCATTTTCATTCCGGTCAGTGGTGTTTTTCAGCGCCCTAATATAAAGCGATTCCGCGTTGTGTATTTCCCCTTTCTTTTCCAATTCCTGAGCTTCCTTCACCAGGAGGTAACTGTAGCATGGATTACAATAAATGCCTCTTTTTTCAGTGGCCTTTATAACATCGGCAAGCCTGGCCGAAATATCCATCGTGCCTGCCATATCCAGGATAAGAGAAGAATAGTAATTATTAACGAGGCTTAACTGACCGCTGAATATTTCCATGGCTTTCAGGAAGTAATTCCG
>JBJKSY010000147.1:0-33536 GCA_046703645.1 Cyclobacteriaceae bacterium | reverse complement strand
TGGATGCTTGAAATATTTAATGATTGCGGGCTTAAGAATTCAAGAAATAAAGATTTCCAATTATGGCAACAGCATAATCATCCTGTGGAATTAAGTACCCATAAAATGATGTATCAACGGCTTTATTATACACATAATAATCCTGTGGTTGCGGGATTCGTGGATTCCCCGGAAGACTGGGAGTGGAGCAGTGCAAGGGATTATTGCGGAAAAGGGAAGGGGAAGTTAGATATAATATTTATTGAATGAAATCTTTACACGTTGTTGAGGGCGTTCATTTAAAATTTATAGGAAGGACCATTTTTACAGGAACCGGGCGGCCTCTCTGATAACCGGGTTCCCAATCCGGAAGTTTGGAAATAGCCTGTTCAGCCGCCTCATCACAACCGTAGCCGATACCCTTATCGGTTTTAACTTCCGTAACGGAACCATCAGGAGCAATAACAAATTCCACATAAACAGTACCTGAGATATTATTTTCTCTTGCCTTTTCCGGGTAATTTAAATTGAAAGATACAAATTGCGAAAGTGCTTTCAGGCCTCCCGGAAATACAGGTTTTTGCTCAACAATGGTAAAAACACGGTCTCCATATGGTTTGTCTAATTCCGATCTGTCTATTCTGTATTTCATGACATCAAGCATGGGCTTAAGTTCAGGATAATCTCCTTTACGTATATAGGCTCCCTGAATGAATTTTTCTTTTTTTTGTATCAAATTTGCCAGGCTGTCAGGAAGTGACTTAATGTATGATGAATCAGATCCCGAGGTATGATATCGAATTACTTTTATATCACCTCTTTCGTGATTGTTCTTAAAATAACCTGTCAAGGTGATATTTTTATCCTTGTAATAAAATTCTCCGTTTTTGATTCCCCTGGTATCATAGGTAATTTCCATGAATTGTGTGCTGTCCATTTTAAAATCTTTAACAACTCCGATAAATGTTTGTTGGGTCAGATTTACATGACCTATTCGGAATTGAGTGGCGAGTTCATGCAGGGTAATTTCACCGGAAGAATTATAATATATTGTTGACTGGGCGTAAGAATTAACTCCCCAAATTATAAAAAGGATCAAGAATAAGTTTTTCATTGATAAAATTATAAGTGGATTACTGGATGTATGATAAATATCATTACTCAGACTTATAAATACTAGGACAATGAAAATTTGTTTCATTGCAAAAATTATTTTTTATCCCTGTACTCTTTAAGTTTTGAGACAAGGATTTCACAATCCTGCGTACTGATTCCGGGCGCTGATTTCCGGATCACCGAAATATAATAATCAAGTTCTTCAGGGGTGCCCGGATATCCGATATTGCCTTTCCCGTTATCGCAATCTGCCAGTACTTTTCCGGATGCATCAAAGATGGTCCAGGAGGGGGTCCCCTGTTTTCCATATACGGCATACAATTCCTTCCCGGCAGGTGATTTATAAATATCCAGGTAGGCGAAAAGGAAGTCCTTGCCCAGGATTCCCTTTATGGCAGGATCATCCTGGTATTTTTTCAGCCGCCTGCACCAACCGCAACCTTCCCACCCGAATTCAAGAAAAAGTTTTTTATGCTGAACTTCCGCTTTTTTCAGCAAAAAATTAAGTGTGTCCTTTCCTGGAGATAAGGCATTAGCCGGAGAATACGGATTGACAGCCAGCAATTCCGGTAAAAAGAGAATTATAAAAATTAATCGTTTCATAATAAAAGTAGTGTTATATATATTTTTTACATCCTTATTCAATTTTAATATGTTGCGGTCACCAGCCAGTGCTTAACGGTCCCGAAAATGAAAAAGAACAACAGGTAGCCGGTATAGTTTGTGAATGCTTTCATTTAAAAAAAATTGGTGAATTAAAAAATAGTCGTAAGTTATGTGTCTATTGGTTTTTTAACGCATTGATTCGCATGGCCAGCCTGGATTTGGCAAGATCACCCTGTACCCCGCTATTATGGATCAGGTCTGTCAGGTTCCTGTGCCATTCAATATCTCTCCACATTCCCACAAACTGCGGTCCGCAGAAATTACTGGTGGCTATTGCCAGCCACCGGCCCGATTTAGCCGCTTCCTTAGCGCCGAAAGCACAGGCTTCTTTCACCCAGCCCCAGTCAAGCAATGGCATGTCCTTGTAATCAATAGGGCCCCAGCATTCGGTGGTCATCAGGGGAAGACCGGATTTACCCGACCAGTCTATGGCCAGTTGAATTCTTTCTTTCAATTTACCCAGCCAGTAAGATTCTTTTTCACGATAAACCCGCAGGCTGTTCAGTTGCAGGTTTTTGTAATCATCATTCCCGAACTGCTGGAAGTGATAACCGACCTCATCATTGAAATCCGAAGAATTTGCAATCCAGATATGCAGTTCCAGGAGATCCTGGGCGGAAGTGTCTTCGGTCTTCCAGTTCTCGAATTCAGAGGTAATGGAAAAACAAAGCGGAATATCCGGGTAGGATTGTTTCAGGATTTCCGTGCTTTCCTTCATGTACTTTTGGGCTAATGCCGAGTGACGGCTGGTATTTTCAGGCAGGTAAGGAGTCCAGACAGATATGGAATATTCGTTCGATAGGTCGACATAAAAAATATTGTCGATCAGACCGGCTTCTCGAATGGTGTCAAGCGTTTTTTCCCAGACATTTCCCAGGTCCGATCCCGACGAAATATTCGAAGCCAGCTTGTCGGTATCCTCCCGCCACCAGGTTGAAAGCCCAACCAGGATCCCATGATCACGGCATTTTCCTATGAATTCATTAAGATGAGGCTGTACCCGGACCTCGGTGTAATAGGGGCTGCCCCAGCATTGGTTGTCCCAGTGAGGGTTCAGCTTCCTGACTTTAAAAGGGTCATCAGCCACGAGGTGGGGATAAGGATCTATTCTTACCGCATCATATCCCCTTTCCTTCAGGTCGGACAAGGCGATATCCCAGTCTTCATAACCGGCTCCGGGCCATCGCCGTTCAAGCCATGAAAATTCCCACATGGTGATGGCAAGAGGGTGAAATGCATCTATTGTACTGGTAGCTTTTTTTATTTCCCTGGAACCGGATCCTACAGTCCATCCTGCCCTTACAATCAGGGGAGTCACTGCGGATAATTTTATAAATTTTCTTCTGTCCATAAATAGAATGAGATAATTACTACTCCAGGTAAATTCAAATTAAATAACGAATAAACTGCCGATAAAATCATTAATAATTTAATAAATTCCAGCGTAAAATAAAATGCCCGGAAAAGAATGGATATTGAAAGATCCAATTACGATTAATTCCCGTATCAGGCACGAAATGAATTATGGCTTTAAAAAAGGGACATTATAAGAACCTAATCCAGTTTAAATGTTCCTTTTGGTGCCCGTAATCGGAAAAACAGCGGTCAACGAACCTGACCAATGCAGGTTTTTCAGATCTAGTGCCATAGAAGGTCCTTTCACCAGCCCTCACGGCAAGCCATCGGGAAAACATATTGAAATCGATGGAATATTGCCGATTAAATCTGTTTAAATAAACCTTAGACAGCAGGTTTCCTGCCAGCCGGTGACCTATGTAAGCCGGATAAGATTCCTGGGGCAGACGAGGCATATTCCTGAAGATTAAATAGGAATGAGCCACATCTGCAACCGGGTCTCCGGAAGTTACTCCGCTCCAGTCGATAATATAAAATCGTCCCTGTCGGATCAGTATGTTATTAGGATGAAAATCACCGTGACATAACTGATTTCCATCGGGTAATTCCTCCAGTAGCCGGAAAATAAAATCCTTCTTTTGATGATCCAGCTCCGTAGATTTACCCACAAGGTGCCTGATGCGTTGTTTCAATTTCATTAACTCCTCCGGCGCAGTGATCCCGCTAAGATTATATTGCAGATCGGCCAGCTTTTTTATATCATCGAGAAAGTTTAAGGGTTTCCTTACAAAATGTTCCGTCATTGTAATTCCTGCGATTTTTTCCATGATCAGGCCAGGCCGGTCATCGAGGGTAATCATATCGTAAACAGCAGGTACGGGTAGCCCGTGTTTCATTACTGTTTGCATGGATTTAAACTCGTATTCAGAAAGGAACATATCTTCTTTGTTATACATTAGCCGCAATATTTTTCCCGGATCAAGTTCATATATTTCTGCCTGCCCGCCGGAAGCAATTTTTTTCAGTTTATGGATATCTAACATGGAGCTGACAATAAATTCAAGTTAAATACTTAGGCTGTCATTTATGAAATATAAAATTATGAAAAACCGGTTACCGGATTTTAAATTCAACGATGTTACTATGAAATAAGTTGATTATTTGCCTGAGTATTTAGTCTGCAAATCAACAAAATGCCGATTTTTGTAAGGGAAATAAGGCGAAAATCTAAGACGGGTATCCTTGTTTTAATAATAAGCAATACCTGACATTTTTTCTATGCCCACATAATACAGGTCAAACCCGCCCTTTCCGCCCGGGCGGTTGGAAGAAAAAAGCATAAAATCATTATTGAACCCCCAGTCAATAAATTTAACTATGGGCCTGTATTCATCAGAGCTTGTATTGATCTTATCGCCGAAATTCACCGGGGCTGACCATGCCCCATCAATGTATATTGAATAATAAAGATCGAATCTCCCGAATCCCCCGGGCCGGTTAGAAGCGAAGACCAAAAGGTCCCCGAAGATGAACGGGCATTTGTCATCGTAGGCAGATGACAGCACAGGGTCCTTGACAACCTCTCTTTCTGTAGAATCGGAAAATGCCGCCACTAATCCCTGACTTTTATCGATGGCAACGTGATAAATATCGAAATGACCTTCCCGGTTGGAGCAGAAATATATAGCCGTCGAGTCATGGTTCAGTGTCGGGTACAGGTCATCGGCGGGAGAATTTAAATAGGTAATTTCCCTGGGATCTGAATAAGAATCCCCTGATAAATTTTGAGTGAATTCGATATTGAAATTCCCGTCTTTATTGGTAGCATAAAGGAAAATATAGGTTTGCAGCGTGCTGGCATTCATGCCGCCTTCCCATAATGCCGGCCCGGGGATCATATAAGGTCCCAGCTCATCGGATTCAGTATTGATTTTCCACAGAGCATCTTTTATATTTACGTTCTCCGAATACTTGTACAGGAAAGGGGAATCTGCGCTGGCCAGGTCTTCTTCCACATGCAAAATACCATCTCTCCTTAAATAATATACATCCAGCATTTTCATGATGATATCGAAATTCTGTCCCTGGCTGTTCCGGTTGGTCGAAAAGCATAGAGGGATCAGGTTGCCGATAAGTGGTGAGGCCGAATTATAATCGTCATAGACGGAATTTATATCTCCAAGGTTGACAGCCGAATCCGGGAAATCGGTTTGATAATAGGTTCGAAAATAGTGTTCCGTGGGACAACCATATAATAACACACCAATCAAAATGAAAAAAAAGATCACCTGTTTCATAAATAAAAAATTTAAAACTCAATCCGTTTGTTCAAAATACCTGTCAATTCTTGTCCTAACACACACAAGAACGAATTTACCCTGATAATTTGACTGACACGGGAAATAAATGATTAGTTGGAATAAAACAGTTCCTATAGATTTATCCACATGTCCCCTTGTGATAACCGGGCTGTATTTGTAATTATAAATACTCTTTACAGGGGATTATGACGAGAAGGCAGTGATTTTTATCGACGTTGCAAGTGAAATGAATTATATTTATTACCTGTAATTAAGCATATGCAATTATGAAAAAATATAATTTATTTTTAACTCTTGTATTCATCTGGCTTGTCATTATTCCTTCGGAGGCAAAGATCAATCTCCCTGCCATATTTGGCGACAATATGGTATTGCAGCAAAAATCGGAGGTCACGCTCTGGGGATGGGCAAATCCCATGGAGGAGATCAGTGTGCAGGGAAGCTGGAATAACGAGGTGATCAAGACCAAAACCGATAACTACGCCCGATGGTCGGTGACCTTGCATACTACGGCAGCCGGGGGACCATATACCCTTACGATCAGCGGAAGCGATACGCTTACCCTTAAAAATGTCATGCTGGGGGAAGTATGGCTCTGTTCCGGCCAGTCGAACATGCAAATGTCGGCAAGCTGGGGAATGGACAGCGCAAAGGAAGAGATCGCGGCGGCTGATTACCCGAACATACGCTTCTTCCAGGTGAATACCAGGGCAGCCATGGATCCCCAGATCGATCTATCGGGCGAGTGGGAGACCTGCACCCCTGCCACCATGAAATATTTCAGTGCGGCAGGATACTTTTTTGGCCGTAAACTTAACCAAACACTGAATGTACCTATCGGCCTGATCAACAGCAGTTGGGGAGGGACGGCTGCTGAAACATGGATCAACCCTGCAATTATATCGGGAAACCCGGAGTTGAAAAAAGCGGCTGAAAAAATTTCCGACACTCAACCCTGGTGCCCGGGGAAACCCGGTTCAACCTATAATTCCATGATCGCTCCCATATTGCGATTCGATATTAAAGGTGTGATCTGGTACCAGGGGGAAACCAATACCGCCAACGCAGAATCCTATACCGATATTTTTTCCACGCTGATCCGAGACTGGCGAAAGGAATGGAATAAAGACCTGCCGTTTTATTATGTACAGATCTCCCCTTATAAATATGGCAGGCCCTATGAAGGGGTCATGGTTCGTGATGCCCAGCGTAAATGCCTTTCGCTTCCCAATACGGGCATGGTGGTGATCAGCGATATCGGGAACCTCAATGATATTCACCCGAAAGATAAGAAAGACGTAGGTCTCCGCCTGGCGGGTTGGGCTCTGGCGAACACCTATCATGTGCCGGGAATTGTTTTTTCGGGACCCATATATAAAAGTATGAAGGTGGATAAGAAAAAGGTCATAATTTCATTTGATTATGCCGATGACGGTCTAGTTGCAAAGAATGGCCCCCTGACGGATTTTCAGATCGCAGGGCCGGATAGTGTATTTGTTGAAGCAACGGCTAAAATTGAAGGAAATACCGTGTTAGTACAATCTAAAAAAGTGAAACAGCCAATCGCTGTACGCTTCGGATGGTCGAATACCGCCATGCCAAACCTGTTCAATAAAGCGGGCCTGCCGGCTTCCTGCTTCAGGACGGATGACTGGCCAATTGACTTAAAATAAAAAATACGGAATAACAGGTCATTTACCTTTCATTTATTTATTTGTAAGGCCCGATAAATTAATAATGAGATCAGACCGGGTTAAAGAAAGCAAAATTGATCGCTTACTAAGTGTATAACTATATATTTGAACTTCCATCGGATCTGTAAATACTTTATATATTGGATATTTAATTTCATCATGCCATGAAAAACTTTCTTATTCTCCTTTTTATTTTATCATTTTCTTTTGCTTTTGGACAAGTAGCGGACATACATGTTATTCCCCAGCCTGTTCATGTAGAACGACTTACCGGTGAATATGTGCTTACGAAAGATGCATTGATCGGTTATAATAAGCCTGAAGCCAAGCATGTGGCGGACATGCTGGCGGCTAAACTGAATACCCCGACAGGCTTCCATCTCAATGAAGAAGAGTCGAAAAAGGGAACCATCCAGCTCGACCTGAATAAAAAGGAAGACACACAAATCGGAGATGAAGGATATTTGCTTGAATCCTCGCCGCAAGGTGTAATTATAACAGCCAATAAACCGGCAGGGCTTTTCTATGGCATGCAGACCCTCCTGCAACTTTTACCGGACCAGATCTGCAGCGATTCCGTTGTGCAGGTTCGATGGACTGTGCCTGCGGTAAAGATCACAGATTTCCCGCGGTTCGCCTGGCGGGGACTCATGCTGGATGTGAGCCGTCATTTTTTCACCAAGCAGGAAGTGGAGAAATACATCGATATGATGACAGCTTTCAAATACAATACCTTCCATTGGCATCTTACTGACGATAACGGCTGGAGGATACAGATAAAATCCCTTCCCCGCCTCACAGAGATAGGTGCCTGCCGGGTACCGCGTACGGGAACTTTCGGCCGCTTTGATCCACCGCAGCCCGGTGAAGCTGCTACCGATTGCGGTTATTATACCCAGGAAGATATCCGTGAAGTTGTTGAATATGCAAAGGAACGATATGTCACTATTGTACCGGAGATTGATGTCCCGGGTCATAGCCTTGCCGCCATTGCTTCCTATCCTTACCTGAGCTGTTCCGACGATTCTTCTGCCAGGGTAAATCCCGGGGCACGATACACCAAATGGAACGCCGACAGCACAAAAAGAATATGGATCCGGATCGATAATACACTGAACCCTTCCAGCGAAAAGGTATACGATTTTCTTGATAAGGTATTTACCGAAGTAGCCGCCTTGTTCCCCGGCCAGTACATTCATGTGGGAGGGGACGAAACTTATAAGGGTTTCTGGGTAAAGAATCCGGGCTGCCAGGCGCTTATGAAAAAACTTAACACCGATGATCCCGAAAAACTTCAGAGTTACTTCATGAACCGTGTTGAAAAGATACTCAACTCGAAGGGCAAGAAACTGATCGGTTGGGATGAGATCCTGGAGGGCGGGCTTTCACCGGGAGCAACTGTTATGAGCTGGAGGGGCATCAAAGGCGGTATCAAAGCTGCCGAAATGCATCATAATGTTGTGATGACTCCGACCACTTATGCTTACCTGGATTATAACCAGGGAGACCCCGATGTTGATCCACCCGTTTACGGACATCTCCGTCTCGAGAAATGTTACAGCTATGATCCGGTGCCGGAAGGAGTGGACTCAAAATACATCCTGGGCGGCCAGGGTAACCTCTGGACTGAACACGTGCCTACCCTTCATTATGCAGAATATATGACCTATCCCCGTGCCTGGGCGCTGGCCGAAGATTTCTGGTCACCTAATGCTTCCAAAGACTGGGACAATTTCATAGGCCGGGTACAAAATGAATTTACCAGGTATAATTATGAAGGGATAAATTATTCAAAAGCGATCTATGATGCGGTCGTAAAGGCTTCGGTAGTAAACGGAACCTTGACGCTGGACATGTCGACTGAAGTTCCCGGCCTGGTGATCTATTATTCGATCGATGATACCATGCCGGATAAATATTCAACAAAATATACCGGGCCGGTTTCCTTACCCGACAATCCCTTTACACTCAGGGTTGTCACTTACAGGGACGGAAAGCCTATCGGACACCTGATCACTTTAAGCAGGAAGCAATTGGAGAAAAGGACAAAAAATAATTAGCTTTATTGCTCTCCGTTAATTAATAAAAATAAAAAGAACGAATTTTTCCTGACAATAAAATAATAACGCCTATATGAAAAATATCCTGATCGTAATTTTTTGCCTGGCCGTATATTCTGCATTCGGACAGAACAGTGCCATCCATGTAATTCCCCAGCCTGTAAGCGTTCAAATGCTTAACGGCAATTTCCGGCTGACCAGTGACGCAACTATTGCATATAATAAACCGGAAGCAAAACATGTTGCGGATATGCTTGCCGGTCGACTCGAAGTTCCCACGGGATTCCAGTTACCGGAACAGCAAGGTGACAAGGGATCTATTCTTCTTGTGTTAAACGGGACCGAAGATCCCCAGATCGGCAAGGAAGGGTATGTGCTGGTTTCCACTCCCGAAGGACTGACCATCACCGCCAATCAGCCGGCCGGTTTGTTTTACGGGATGCAGACCCTGTTGCAGTTGCTTCCCGCAGAGATAGAAAGTCATACCGCCGTCAACACTGACTGGACGGTTCCGGGAGTGAAGATCACCGACTATCCCCGTTTCGGGTGGAGAGGCCTGATGCTGGATGTAAGCCGTCATTTTTTCACTAAGAAGGAAGTGGAAAGGTATATTGACGAGATGACTGCCTATAAATTCAACACTTTCCACTGGCATCTGACGGATGATGAAGGATGGAGGGTCGAGATCAAATCCCTTCCTAACCTGACCAAGACCGGCGCCTGCAGGGTGCCGCGAACAGGTGAGTTCGGGAGCATGCCTCCTCCCAAACCCGGAGAAGCGGCAACGGATTGCGGTTATTATACACAGGAAGATATAAAGGAAATAGTTCAATATGCCAGGGATCGTTTTGTTACGATTGTTCCGGAGATCGATGTTCCAGGACACAGCATGGCTGCCGTGGCTTCCTACCCTGAATTGTGCTGCACCAAGGACACCAGCATTAGGGTGAATCCCGGTTCCAATTTTGCCAAGTGGTTCGACAACGGGAAATTCCAGATGTTCATTGACAATACACTGAACCCGTCGGATGAAAATGTATACAAGTTCCTTGATAAAGTATTTACGGAACTCGCCCAGTTGTTCCCGGGGGAATACATCCATGTAGGAGGTGATGAGTGTTACAAAGGATTCTGGGAAAAAGATCCTGGTTGCCAGGCTTTAATGAAGAAGCTGGGCACCACCGATGTAGAAAAACTCCAGGGTTATTTCATGGCTCGCGTGGAAAAGATCCTCAATTCAAAGGGTAAGAAAATGATCGGCTGGGATGAGATCCTTGAAGGAGGCATTTCACCGGGCGCCACGGTGATGAGCTGGAGAGGAGAATCGGGCGGCATCAAGGCAGCCCAGATGAAACATGATGTTGTAATGACGCCTACCACATATGCTTACCTCGACTATACGCAGGGTGATCCGACCGTTGACAACCCCATTTATGCGCACCTGAGACTGGAAAAATGTTATAGCTATAACCCTGTTCCCAAAGGAGTTGATCCGAAATATATCCTGGGCGGACAGGGAAATCTCTGGACGGAACATCTTCCCACGATGAGCTCCATTGAATACATGACTTACCCCAGGGCCGAAGCGCTCGCTGAAGATTTCTGGTCGCCCAACGATGCCAAGAACTGGGACAATTTCATCGGGCGGGTACAGGATGAATTCGAGCGGTTTGACATTGCCGGGATTGATTATTCAAAGGCGATCTATGACCCCATTGTGAAATCGGATACGCAAAACGGAAAACTTATGCTGCTTATTCAGACAGAAGTGCCGGGAATGGAAGTCTACTATTCCGTCGACGGGACAATGCCTGATAACCATTCCGAAAAATATACCGGCCCGGCCGAAATGCCTGATAGCCCGTTTACATTAAGGGTAGTATCCTATTTGAACGGTAAACCGATAGGACATCTCATCACTCTTCAGAAAGATGAACTGAAGCAAAGACCCAAGAACTGGGAATAACACGCACATTGAATTAATATGCGGTTTTTCTATAATTAACAGGGTTCCCTTGTTTATTATTTTCAATCCGTAATCCGAATAAGATATTGTATTTAAAGGTGGTCAGTTATTCCTAAATAACATTAGGCCTTTAAAACATGTCTTATATTTATTCGATGTTCCATCATTTGGATGAATGCGGTAAAAAATAATAAAATCTGTCGCCCTCCTGGCCGGGCAAGCCTCGTGAACCCGTTTCAGCCGCTTTTAATCCGCACAAAGCCCAGCTAACCCGAAGATGAAAAGAAGGCTGAACCGGTTTCACTGGTTATTAACGCCATAAATGAACTTGTTAAAATTGAAGAATTTCATGCTTACCAGGAAGATTTCAAAGGACAGGGATGTTACTTGTGCGTGGGCGTCCACGAGCGGCGTGGCCCCATTGAGGGCAGTGGGTTGGCAAGCCCTTGTAGGGTGGGACAACTGAAATGGGTATTAGGATGTCATCATATATCACCAAATTCTTTAAAATACCGATGAGCGTTTTGCGGGGAGATGGGGCTTCGCTCGTGGTGCACTTTCTTTTGCTACTTTTCTTTGCGCAATCAAAGAAAAGTCGAAAAGCCAAAATAAAATTTTGATTATAAAATTTCCCTGATGGACACTGACCCTCACTAATGGATTAAAAATACAAAAATCCGGGTTAGGATAAGAAAATAATTTAATTGAAATCGGGATATATTAATAAAAAACGAAGAAAAAAAACTTGTATCTAATTTTCAGGAAATTCAAAACAAGCCCCAATCTTCAATGGCAATTGCTGATTGCATCCATTAAAGATCGGGGCTTTTTCTGTCCGGCCTGTCAGGTTATTTCTTTTTATAATTCAGCTCATCCAGGAAAAGGTGCCTGTCCCTGTGCGGTTCGGGTTCCAGATGAGTATCGGCATCGATTACCATTATGTCAAAATTCCCGTTGCTTTTTACAGGAGTCCACGAAGGGACACCATACCCGTTCGGGTTCCCGGTTTTAACGAAGTTGGCATAAAAGGATTCGAATATTTCAGAAACCCGGTAATCGTCAGGCTGCCAGTCGTAAACCTTGTTGGTGGGCAGGTTTCCCATTGCATATTCGATATCTGCAGAATGAACGGCGCCCATGGAAGGAGTTTTCTGGGATGAAGTGTCATTCCTGATCTCAGGCCTGGATCTGGCAAAAAGATAACGGTAAACGGGCTGGTCCCCGGTCCTGCTTTGTTCATTACACCACTTCCAGGTGCTCTGGGCTATGAACCTGTCGCTTGCCAGGTCGGTAGCTGCCCGCATGATCTCTTCAGGAGTATTTGCCTCGTACAGGGAGAAGATCTTATCCGCATTATCCTTATATAAGGTCTTAAGGGAATTTTTATAGTTTTCAAGTGTCACCGGCTTCCCGAACAAAACTGCCTGGTACGACATCTCTGCCGAGTTCCAGCCGACAAGGAGCGGAACATGTGCCTGCTGACCCGATTCATAAATTTCTACCGGATCCTTAGGGAAAAAGTACCCGTCGATGGTGGACCCGAACCATTGAAATTCATGGTTCTTCGCAATTTCCAGTAATTTTTCCGCCGGAATTTTCCGCAGGTCGGCAAGGGATTTTGCTCCTGCCGCCTCGGCGAATTTTTCACCTTTTTGTTCACCTTCTGACATCGGTACGGGTGAAAGTGCACCCATGCAGGAACCGCTGGAACCTATGGCGCCCGCAAACAGGTTCTTCGAAAGCGGGGAGGCCATCAGGGCGCTGACTGAAATTGATCCTGCCGACTCTCCCGCAATAGTTACACGATTCGGGTCACCGCCAAAGGCGGCAATATTCTCCTTTATCCATTTCAGGGCGGCAACCTGGTCGAGATAGCCGTAATTGCCCGAGGTATGATTGGGCGATTCCTTTGTGAGTTCTGCGTAGGCAAAGAATCCGAAAAGATTGAGCCTGTAATTGGCCGTAATTGCCACTATCCCTCTGCGGGCCAGGCTTTCCCCGTCATACCTGTACTCCGAACCGTCACCAGCAACAAGGCCGCCGCCATAGAAATAGACCAGGACCGGAAGTTTATCCCCGGCCGACCTGGCAGGAGTCCATACATTCAGGTAAAGGCAATCTTCGCTCATCCCGTCGGAACGGAATTTCATATCTCCGAAAATATTGCGCTGCATGGGGCGCGGTCCGAATTTGTCGGCTTTCCTTATTCCGTCCCAGCTCTTAACTGGCTGAGGTTCCTTCCAGCGGAGATCGCCTACGGGAGGAGCAGCAAATGGGATTCCCTTAAACGATATCACACCTGATTCATTAGTTCCTTCAAGGATCCCATTGGCTGTTTTAACCTGGATCATATTCAGGTTATTCCCTGACTGGGCAAACATCATTACAGGCAGCCCGGTCATCATTAACATTAAAAGTATCTTCATGGGTATAGATTTTATTAAAAACAACTACATGCAATATACACATTCAATGGGTTTCATGCCTGATTATGAATTTGAAAACCGGTGACAAAGCGATAATTTTTCCATTGGATATCATTTCCATCAGAAAGTCAGGCGGAGACCTTGAGCAAACATTTTTATATAGTAAATTGAGAATTTTAAAAGCTGCAGGATCAATCATGAAAGCCGAGAAAATTTTTCCCTTGATCAGTGAAGCGGAATTTCACCTCAACCAGGAATTGCTGCCCTTCTGGCTCGACAGGATCTATGACCCGGTAAACGGCGGGTTCCTGACCCATTTCGATAAGGACGGCAAGGATACAGGGGAGGATGAAAAATCCCTGATCGCACAGACCCGTTCATTGTACACATTGTCGTCGGCCCATCGTGCAGGATACGGGCAGGGCCAGTGTAAGGAGCTTGCCGGAAAGGGGATCGATTTTCTTCTCAGCAACATGTGGGATCACCGTTACGGAGGGTTTTACTGGATGGCCAACCGCCGGGGAAATATTCTCATGAAAGACAAGGTGCTTTATGGCCTGGGTTTCGCGATTTACAGCCTATCGGAATATACGCTGGCGACCGGCGACAGAACAGGGCTTGATTATGCAGAAAAATTATTTAACCTGATCAGTGAAAAATGTCATGACCGGGAGCGGGCAGGATATCTTGAAATGTTTTCCGAAGACTGGAAACTCGCAGGGCCCGGGAGCAAAGGCGGTGACCGGAAAACACTCGATGTGCACATGCATCTTATGGAGGCATTTACTACCTTATATGAGGCATCGGGAAAGGAAGAACACAGGGAAAGTCTTGAAGAGGTAATGGATCTCCTTGTGAACCGGATCCTGCACCCTGTATATAAGACCGGCATTCCCCAGTTCACTCCCGACTGGAAAGTTGCCCCGCAGATCAAGTTCGATATAATCTGGGGATGGGATCGTTTTTCGGAGGGTGAGAAAAAGGAACATGCCGAAGATAATACCTGTTTCGGGCATAATGCCGAATTCGCCTGGCTATTCATACATGCCCTCCACATAATGGGGGAAAAAACGGATCCATATAAATCACTGCTCAAAACCATCTTCGACCACACTTTAAATAACGGTATTGACAGGGAATTCGGTGGAGTATTCGTGGAAGGGCCTCATTCCGGCGGGGTATATGACAGGGAAAAGGAATTCTGGCAACAGGCTGAGGTGCTTACAGGGATGCTGGATGCCTGCCTGATCTTCGGCGAACAGAAATATTTTGATGCTTATGAAAATGTCCACCGGTTTGTCTTCGACAAGGTGATCAACCATTCCGTCGGGGAGTGGTGGCCCCTGCTCACCAGGGAGGGTGTTCCCATCTGGACCCATATGGGGCATTCCTGGAAAATAAATTACCATACGGTGCGGGCTATGATACAGAGCATAAAAAGGTTGAAAAAATTAGCAAGCCGTATATGAAACAGGAAAGGATCCGGGAGATTGCAGAAAGAATCCGGAAGGTAAAAGTTGCCGTGTATGGCGACTTTTGCCTTGACGCGTACTGGATCATGGACCCGGAAGGCTCGGAATTTTCCCTGGAAACTGGCAAGAAAGCGGAAGCTGTCAGAAAGCATTATTATTCACCGGGAGGAGCTTCGAATATCGCGGCTAATCTGGCGGCCCTGCAGCCGGCGGAAATTAAGGCCATCGGGGTAATCGGCAATGACATCTTCGGAAGGGAACTCGCTTCCCAACTGCTGAAAAGGAATATTGATATCAGCGGCCTGGTGATACAGGATCAGAATTTTAATACCTATACTTTCACTAAAAAATACATCGATGAAGAAGAAGAACCCAGGATCGATTTCGGGATCTTCAACAAGAGGAGTCAGCAGACAGATGATATTCTCATTGTGCGTATCAGGGAAGCCTTGCAGAATTCTGATATTCTGATCTTTAACCAGCAGTTTCCGGGAAGTATCACCCGTCCTGAATTTATCGACCGGGTCAATGAACTTTTTCTTGAATTTACTGACCGGATTGTGCTGCTTGACTCCAGGCATTACAATGAGAAGTTCCGCCATGTTTACAGGAAGACAAATGCGGAAGAAATTGCCAGGCTGACCGGGACAGCTCATATGGCCGGGGAAAAAATGACTTTGAAAAAAACCGCCGAACGGGTTCAAAAGGTATTTAAGGAAAACGGCAAACCGGTATTTGTTACCTGCGGAAATAAAGGGATCGTTACCTGTGACGGGAAGGGAATTCATGTATGCCCTGGTATACAATTTCTTAAAAGACTGGACACGGTGGGAGCCGGAGACACAGTCATAAGCGCCCTCGGTTTGTGCCTGGCTGCGGGAATCTCCACCTCCGAATCGGCTGAGTTCGCAAACTTTGCTGCTGCCGTTACTGTACAGAAATTGTTTATAACCGGAACAGCGACTCCGGATGAGATCGAGGCAATCTCCGTTGACCCGGATTTCATTTATAATCCGGACCTGGCTGAAGATCAATCCTCGGCTGTCTATCTGCCGGGAACAGGAATAGAGATCTGCGATGATCAGTTTCGTGACGGGGAATTTAATATCCGTCATGCAGTTTTTGATCATGACGGCACTATAAGCGTACTTCGTAGCGGCTGGGAACTGGTGATGGAGAAGATCATGATAAATTCCATCACCGGCGGGAAAACGATGGACCTGAGAGGAAATTTGTTATCAAAAATCCGGTCAAGGGTAATTGATTATATTGAAAAGTCGACTGGCGTTCAGACAATAATCCAGATGCAGGCTCTGGTGGATATGACAGGAGAATTTAATCTTGTGCCTCCCGAAAAACGGCTTGATAAATTCGGATACAAGAAATTGTACAACCAGGCCTTGCTGGATCATATCCGAAGCCGGATTGTCCAGGTTAAGGAAAATCTGTTTTCAAGAGAAGATTTCATCGTTCCTGGTGCAGTCCGGTTTTTGAATGAATTGAAAAAAAGGAATATAAAACTGTACCTGGCGAGTGGTACCGATAAGGAATATGTTGAAGAGGAAGCATCATTGCTGGGTTATGCGGAACTGTTTGACGGAGGCATATATGGCGCATTGGATGACCCGGAAAGATATTCCAAGAAACGCGTGATAGAAAATATATTATTGCTCAACCAGATGGAGGGTAACCAACTGATTGTTTTCGGGGATGGACCTGTGGAGATCAGGGAATGCAGAAAACAAGGCGGCATTGCAATCGGTGTAGCTTCGGATGAAAAAAAGATGACAGGAATTGATCCTGCAAAAAGATCACGGCTCATCAAGGCAGGGGCGCATATGGTCATGACGGATTTCAGGGAATTTGAACCTTTGTTAAAATATTTATTTCCGCATAAGTCCAAACCCTGATTCTGAATTAAACTGATCCATTTTAATGAATTCATGTATTATTTTCATTACCTTAGGTAGAGGAATTATTAATCTTTTTAACATATGAAGGGTTTAACGAGGCTATTTTTTAGAGTGATGGTGCCATGTATATTATTGATGGGCTCCTGTACCCGGGGACCGGTGGAATATGGCTTACCTAAAGTTACTTTATTGCCCCGAAATGATACTGAAGGCAGTGGTAAGAACAAGGTTATTACCGTAAAAGCCAAGCACTCGCATGCCTCCGACTTACCGGTGACTGTTACCTATTCTACCGAGGATTCAACCGCCAAAGCAAACCTTGATTATATTCCCATTGATGACAGCACTTTCGTATTTAATCCGGGAGAGACGCTTGCCACCTTTCATGTAACATTTATATCGGATACAATTACGGAATTTACCAAAGCCTTCAAGATCATCATTACCAAGGTGGACAACGGTCAGGGAATAGGGGAATCACTTCCTATAACAATAACAGATGATGATTTCTATAATGTTTCACAGACAACCGACGGGTATATATCTCCTTTACAGATCCCCGGAATGAGGCTTATGCTTGCCGAGGAATTTACCGATTCACTTTCACCCCTTTTCGATTTCAATTATGACATAGGCCAAAGCACACTTTTCAATCAGTTGCAGACTTTTACAAACAATCCACAGAATATAAAAGTGTCCAATGGTAACCTGGTAATAACGGCACGTAAGGATGGGGATAAATATACCTCCGCTGGGTTGAATACACGAAGCATTGTTTATTTTCAGTATGGTCTGATCATGATCCGGGCAAAGATGCCCAAAGGTACAGGGATCTGGCCTTCCTTCTGGATGCTCGGAAATGATTTCGACGGCACCAACTGGCCGCTCTGCGGGCAAATCGATATTGCTACTCTGCGCGGTCAGGATCCCAACCAGATGATGGGTGCGGTATATTATTATCTTTCCGACGTACAGGAACGACAATCCTATTTCAGCCTGCCATTATATACGGATACTTTCTCTGACGAATACCACGTCTTCAGTATACTCTGGCAGCCTGACCAGATCCAGTGGTATGTGGATAATAAAAAATATATGACCTTCTCCAAATCCGATGTAGGTGACAGTTATGTGTTTAATTCGCAATTCTGGCTGAATATTACGCTGGCTGTCGGAGGCAATCTTGTCGGGGATCCTGATTTTAGCACTCAATTTCCCCAAACCATGAAGATTGACTATATACGATGGTATCTGCCTAAGTAAACGCTTTTCATCTTTTGGACTCGCCTAAATAATTATTTTTTCCTACTTTACCGCAAAGGAATATCCAATGCATGTCAGCTTAAGCGTTCTTGACTGGATCGTGGTGTTGATCCTTCTGGCGGGGAGTTTGATTTTTGGTTTATATATCGCCCGCCGTGAAAAAGCGGGCCGAAGTAGCTCCGATTTCTTTCTGGGAGGAAGGAAAATTGCCTGGCCCATTGTCGGCGCTTCCCTTTTCGCCACGAATATCGGGGCAGAGCACCTGGTTGGCCTTTCCGGAGATTCATACCGTTATGGCCTGAGCGCCGGAGCCGTTGAATTAACGACCGCCATCACACTCGGTTTTGGTTGTGCCGTTTTGTTTCCTTATTATCTCCGCAATAAAATATATACTATTCCCGAATTCCTTGAAATGCGTTATAACCGTGATGCAAGGTTATTCTTTTCCGGCCTGATGTTGACGATCAGTATCATGACCAAAATGGCATTCACCATGTTTGCCGCTGCCCTGGTACTGAAAAGTATCCTTGGATTCGATGTCATGACCACCGTCATCGGGATCGGTTTGCTCACCGCGCTGTTCACGATACTTGGGGGCTTCACGGCAGTGGCCTATACCGATTCTCTCCAAACCATCATTATGCTCCTTGGAAGCGGGATCATGTTCTTCATCGGTTTGCACAAAGTGGGAGGGTGGCATGAATTGCTGCAGCGTGTGCCTGAAGCCATGCATGTGGCAAAACCCTATAATGATCCTGTGTATCCTTTCTGGGGAATCCTTGCCACTGCTTTTTATGCGGGAATATTTTATTGGGGGATTGACCAGGTGAATGTGCAACGTGTTCTGGCAGCCCCGGATATCAGGCAGGCAAGGTGGGGGGCCATGTTTGCAACCTTTCTGAAATTATTGCCGATTTTTATTTTTGCCATGCCTGGTGTGATCGCGTTCGCCCTATACCCGGGATTGAGCGCCGGCGAAAGCAAGCAAACATTTGTGCTATTGCTGAACAACCTGCTTCCTCCGGGACTCAGGGGCGTTCTTCTTGCATCCCTGCTCGCTGCTCTCATCTCCTCACTGGTTGCAGTGCTTAATTCCGTATCTACCATGACTGTGCGTGATTTTATTGTTGAATTTCACCCTGAACTTTCTGAGAAAAAACAGGTGCTTCTCGGGAGGCTGGTGATCCTGGGAGCAACCTTCCTGGGACTGGCAGCTACTTACCTGATATACAGATCTCATGAAGGACTTTACAAATACCTCCAGACGATCACCGCCTATCTCGTGTTCCCGGTATTTCCTGCGATCGTATTCGGGATCATGAGCAGAAAAGTAACACTGAAGGGGGCATATTTTTCGGTTATAGCAGGTATAGCCCTTGCTACCCTGTTCGTGGTTGACCAGCTCGCCGGTCCCGCCCGCGGCGCTGAATTGTTCCCTTTCCTCCATTATCCACTGACTGAAAATTTTGGCTATAGGGGATTGTGGGGAACAATACTTATTGTCATGGTTTTATTTTCTGTTTCATCTGTTACCCGGAAAACCGAACCTGCAAAGCTGGAAAGGACTACGATAAACTGGTCTGAAAAGATCGACTCGATAAAAAGTATATATGATTGGAGGATTCAATGGATGGTCCTGGCAGCCTTAACGGTTCTGATATATATTTGGTTATGGTAGAGACATTTCAAATGATATGGCAGGAATTCTTTAAATCCGACAGTATTAAGGATGGATTTGAACAACATAAATATTTACAATGCATAAGCTGAGCAAGTTATCTTCCATATTGGTGATATGTCTTATTTATATCATTTCCTTTGTTTTAACATGGACTTTATTTTCGTTGCTGCCCGTCAATAATAATCTGCTTAAAATTCTGGCTGCCGATGTGCTTTCCACAATCTTTGTGTTTTTATTTAGCCTGATCCTTAATAATTCAAGTGTTTACGATCCTTACTGGAGTATTGCTCCGCCAGTGATCGCCGTTTACCTTTTTCTGCAGAACCCGGCAGGAAACCGTTTGAGACAATACCTGGTCCTGATTCTCGTTTTTTTCTGGGGGATCAGGTTGACGATGAACTGGGCACGCGGATGGAATGGTTTAAAACATCAGGACTGGCGCTATTCTGATCTGCAAAAACAAACAGGCAGGTTTTACTGGCCGGTAAGCTTTCTCGGGATCCACCTTATGCCCACCTTGCTGGTATACCTCGGGTGTCTTCCCCTTTTTTATATCCTGGCCGATCCGTCTCCATGGGGAACAACCGAATGGATGGCATTTTTTGTAGCCGGGGCGGCTATTCTGATCGAATGGATCTCGGATGAACAGTTACGTGCATTCCGCAAGACGAATCCACGGGATGCGGTGATGAAATCAGGGCTGTGGAGCCTCATGCGCCACCCCAATTATTTCGGAGAGATCAGTTTCTGGTTCGGATTATACCTGTTCGTACTGACTGGAAACTCTGTACATTCAGCATGGACAGGTGTAGGATTCCTGTCGATGATCTTTCTGTTTTCGCTGGTAAGTGTACCATTGATGGACCGGCATAACCTTGCCGTACGGCCTGATTATGCCGATAGGATGAAAACTGTCAGGGCGCTGATGCCCTTGTGGAAGAAGTAATCAGATCATGGATTTAGGCCGTCGAAATTTTCAGTGACTTTTCTTTATGCCTGATCAGTTGTTGAAAAGCTGGTCGTATACGAAGGTAAGGTAATATAGTCCCCCGACCTGGGCTCCCCCGAATGAAGTGGTATAATAATGGTTCAGTACATTCGATCCTCCCATTTTAATCATGGATTTTATGCTGGGAAGTCGCATGCTTAGCTGAACATCCAGCGTGGCATAAGCAGGCACTTCGCCGATGCCGAATGTTGATTCCCAGAGAAAAGCTTCCTGCCAGTGGTAATTCACGCTGAATCCAAGCCGCCGGGTAAGGTACCGGTTGCCCAGGTATATATTGAACCTGTATTCAGGCGTATTGAATTGTGTCTGGAGTCCCGCCTGCAGTTGCTGGTTGGTTTGAAGGGTAGTGTAGGCCATGTTCCCGCCGGAATAGAAAGTCCTCATAAAATAATAATCCGCACCTAAAGCATAGCCCCAGTTGCTGATCGCCTGGGAAGTACTGATGGTTGTCTGGAAACGCTCCTCCTGGGAAGTATAGGGATGCTGGACCAATAATTGATTGGCTTCGAAACCGCTGTAAGTGTCATCATAGGCGCTGACATCGATCATCAAATGCTGGTCCAGGAGAAGGGATTTATATCCCACTTCATAGGCAACCACCCTTTCCGGCTTGAACGCAGGAATGGTGAAAGGGCCGTGGGTAGTATCCGGGACAGCAAATATGGGATTGGCGCCGTTAAGGGGATAAAGCGGCGCATCATACAATCCATAATATTGCTGAACTTCTTTCTGCCCCCCGAGAACACGGGAATTTCCGACCATCAGGTCTACCCACTGGTCCGACATGGCCGGGAATCGAAAGGCGGTTTGCGCCGACATCCTGAAATTATTGAGTCGTTCTTTACCTGTAGTGATTACCAGAGAAGCCCTGGGTGTGAACTGGCCTTTGAAATAGGGATTTTTATCCCAGCGGGAAGCCAGGTTCAGCTTGACCCTGTCATTGAAATATTTGCCGATATATTGAGCGTATACACCTGTCTCATTTATTACGATGGGCCCCGAGTTTTCAAAAAACACCGTGTTATGACTATCGGCTTTTGTCCTTCTGAACTGGAATCCTGCCAGGAAATTAATTCCTTTAAGCAACCTGGAGAAATTGTACATGCCTTCTATTTCCCCCATGCTGCTGTAATCCAGCACCCTCGAACCTCCATCCTTGATGGGTTTACTGGTGATCTCATTAAAGTATTTCTGGAATTCAGGCGTGCCCGGAAGAGGCAATGCTGGCAATTCAGGATTCTGAATATTGCCCTTCGAATCACGGTTGTCGGCGACCAGCCTGGCAATCCTGTTGGCATCCGCCTCACTGGATCCTAATAATTTATTTTGCAGGTAATTGGATATATAATCGGTATACCATTGTGTGCTTGGTTTCCAGGCTTCATTCATCAGTGCAGCCGTAGCGCCTGCATCATATGAATTCCCTGCATTTTCCTTTACATACCAGTAGCGCAGGAAATACTGGGGATGTTTTAGTTCAGCCTTGTAATTCATGAGCCAGAAATTGCTGATGGAAAACCGGTCCTGTGCTGAGTATAGCGCCTGCCCGTTGGCATAATTGGATTGTACAATGGCCTGGAGGCTGTCCGTAATTTTATAATGCAGGCTTACGCTGGTTTTCAGGTTCCTGGCACCGTAATCAGCAAGGTCTTTTTCTTTCCAGCCGGTCCGCGTTACATTTTCATTGGGAACGGCATTATAGATATAGTTATAGGCAGAATCATAAGCTTGTGTTCCCGGAGTAAGACCCAGTGTCTGAACGAATCCCTTGGCAACATCGGGAGCGATCGACTTCAGGTTCAGCGAAATCTCATCACCGTAAACATTAACTCCGTCATAGCCCGGGTTGGTATAGCGTGTTGAAAGAATATTTCCCAGATCCCCTTTGTCCCTGTAATCATTGGCATACCAGTCTACTGCATGAAGGTAAGACCCGACAAGTTTGATCGCCCAACGGTGCCTGATCACCTTGGCAAACCGAAGGTCGGCGTTATAATACGGAGTGGGGGATGAGGTCCCGCCTGAGCCGAGATGCATGACCCCGGATTGCAGACTTCCCGATAGCCCCTGGTAATCGAACGGGCTTTTACTGTTGATGATCAGCGTCCCGTTCATTCCCCCGGCGCCGTAAAGTGCTGAAGAAGCGCCGGTAAGAAGTTCGACACTTTCCACATCGATTTGCGGAATGCCCAGCAGGTTGCCCGCGGCAAAACTCAACCCCGGTGAAAGGTTATTAACGCCGTCAATGATCTGGTTGAAACGGTAATTTGTGTTCCCGTTAAACCCGCGCGTATTGGGATTGCGAAAGGTGAGACTCTGAACATTCATATCAACCCCTTTCAGGCGGTATAATCCGTCATAAAAATTGGCGGAAGGCATCGAGGCAATTTTAGTGGCATCCAGTTTTTCAATGGTTACCGGTGAGGATAGGATGTTCTCTTCGATCCGCGAAGCTGATATGACCACTTCTTTCCCCAGCAGTAGTTCATCCTTCAATGAAACATTCATCTGGTAGGTGCCCGGCCTTGTAATTGTGTCCTGTCGTGTTTTGAATCCCACCATCGAAAAGATCAGGATCTGCGGAGGAGGAGACTGGTTCTCAAGGAAAAACTGCCCGTCCATACTGGTTGAAGTGCCCTTGAAAGAATTCAGGAAATATACATTAACGCCTTCAAGCGGGATACCCTTTGAATCGGTTACCTTACCTGTTATCGTGATCTGCTGGGAAAAGGCCCGAAGATTAATGAGTAAAAACAGCAGGAAAAATATTTTAATTATCCTTTTCAAATCAGGGCAAATTTTAAAAATCCTATTAATTTGCAACTTGAAGTTCAAAATTCAATTAAAAAATCAGATTTTTCCATAAAAACCCAAATTTGTTTAGCAATGATAAAGTTTTTAAAATATTCACTTTCATTCCTGGCCCTCTCTGTGCTGTTGCTTTCGGCATGTAAGAAAGATAATGGAACCCAGGTGGATCCTCTGGTAGGGAAATATATTATATCTTCCACCAAGCTTACCAGCCCCATTATTTTTTCAGGGGATACTGTTTTACCGGCAGGCACGGATATGACCGCCGCCATTAATGCTGCGCTGTTAAGCTCTGCTTCCTGTTCCACTGCGTCCGATACGAGACTGGAATTGAAAGAAAACGGGCAGATCTGGTATGATTGTCAAGGAGAGAACACAAGCATTCAAAACGGAACATGGGAAATAAATACCGCAAGGACTGAATTGACACTTACCCTGAACATACCTGAACAGGGAGGCCTTACTGCTACGGTTCCCTTAAAGATCACGAATGTAAAGGAATCCGCTTTGAATGTATCAGGCTCCACTACTTTGCCGTTGCCGCCTGAATTCTTCCTGGCCTTCGGGGTCGACCTTACTACTTCGGGAGTTCCGGTATTTCAGACTTCCATCGATAACACGATTACCAAAACACCCTGATCATAAATATTAAGTCAGGCTCATGCCCATAGATTAATCACAAATTGCCTGAAATATATTGACATTACATCAGGGCAGAAATATTAACGTATACCAAAAAGGTGTTTAAATAAAATAAAGCACTTCTCTTTAATCAGGGTACAATTAAACAGGAAGGGGCCATATTCCTGATTTTAGGCCTTTTGCTTCCGGTCTCAACTATGGTATGGGTATTAAACGTAATAGCCTGATGGTTTTTTTGAAAAATTTATTAATTTGAATTCCCTGATACGAAATCAATTTTTTAAAATGAAAACTTCAGTCAGATCAAAGGCCAATAACAGGAAATCCAAAGCTCACCATAAACCAGGCAGGAAAACCCCCTCGGGACATGAAACGGTTATTCATGAGCCGCCCGGTGAAATTAATCAGGAAATATTATCGTCGACGGTTCTTCCCGCCGGAGGGCCAAACGGGAAAGATAAAAAAACCGGGAAGGAACAGGAAAAAGGTTCCGTCGAAAAGAAGGATAAAAAACTTCATTACAACAGGGAACTGAAGAAATTACAGCTTGAGCTTGTGATGATGCAGGAATGGGTGAAAAAAGAGAAGAAAAGGATTGTGGTACTTTTTGAGGGAAGGGACGCCGCAGGAAAAGGCGGTGTCATTAAACGCATTACAGAAATGCTGAATCCGAGGATATGCCGGGTTGTGGCCCTGGGTATACCTACTGAAAAAGAAAAAACGCAATGGTATTATCAGCGTTACGTTCAGCACCTTCCCGCGGGAGGGGAAATTGTATTGTTTGACCGTAGCTGGTATAACCGTGCCGGTGTGGAACATGTGTTGGGATATTGTACCACGGAAGAATACAGGGAATTCCTTCGATCATGCCCTGAATTCGAGCAGATGCTGATCCGGTCGGGGATCATGCTGATCAAATACTGGTTTTCGATAAGCGACGAGGAACAGGAAAAGCGTTTCCGTGAGCGGATCAATAACCCCGCCAAGAGGTGGAAGTTCAGCCCTACAGACCTGGTGTCCCGGAAAAACTGGGTTAAATATTCCATGGCCAAGGATGAAATGTTCAAGTATACCGACACCCGGCAATGCCCCTGGTTTGTTGTGGAAGGAGATAAAAAAAAGAAAGCCCGGCTGAACTGTATTGCCCATCTTCTCTCCAAAATACCTTACCATTATGAGCCGGAACCGCCTATCCGGTTGCCTAAATTGCATAAGGACGAATCCTATAAACGGTCACCATGGAATGAGCAGACTTTTGTCCCGGAAATTTATTAATGAAAAAAAACGCATAATTCAATTTCAGTATAGTTACATATCCTCAGATATAAATTCCGGTCATTCTTGTTCTGCCGGTGGCCCGGGTTTCGGGTGCAGAATAAAAATCCGCTCTTAAAAATTTATACTGAAAAAACAACCATTATATTTGTTGCGAATATAAATTGAAAGTAACCGGCAAGTAACCCGATTTTCGTTTTCAGGATTGTATTTTAAAAAAATTTTTATGAAATCCGGGTTTTATTTTTTTGACTTTCCGGCTTCAAAATCCTGGTCGCTACGTGAATATATGAAGAAATTATTTTTTTTAATCATGCTCATGGGAATGTTCAGCCCGAAAGCGTATACCCAGAAATACAAGAGCGGTTATGTTGTTACAAACAGCAACGATACATTGAAGGGTTACCTGTTGGATGCCCCGGACAGGAAAGTGGCATTGGTTATAAATTTCAAGAAATTGAAAAATGATAAACTGATTTTAAGATTTGCCGACCGTGATCTTTCCGCCTTCGGTTTTAATTATGGACGTATATTCTGCAGGTTGAATTTCAGGGCCGCAAACAATGGGACTGCAGATTCGGTAAATCTGATGGCAAAAAGAAATATTAACGGAAAGCTGGATCTGTATTCACGTGAGTTTCAGGATCATGACCAGCCTGATATATTCCTGTTCGACCGGTCTCTGGCAAGGTGGATCCGCCTTACTGAGCCGCAGGAATATTCTTATACTCTTCCCACAGGGATTTCATACAAAACAAAAGATAAAAACTACATGGGATTGCTTAGGATCACATTAACGGATTCGGCAGGCGCGTATAAGCTTCCGCCCGGGTTGCCTTATAACGAAAGATCGATCACCAGGGAGGTAGTAAAGTACGACAGGATGTACAACAATACTTACCCTGTTACACGATATATTCCGCATAAGGAATTTGATTATTCACTTACTGCCGGAGTTCCGTTCAGCGCAGTCAAAAGAAAAGAATCACGGGTCTTCAGACTTTCATTCTTCCGCTATAGATACTACCCCGAGAAATCTTTTCATTGGTACACGGTGCAGGGAATATCATACAGATACTGGAAATCCCTTCAAAAATTTGACGCCATCACCCGTGACAGTAATTTAAATTTTGAGCAACAATTCGTTTCGATACTGCCCATCGGGATAGGTTACCAGGCAAGACCGCGATTCATCACTCCTTATTTTTACTGTGCTGCGGGGCTAGCCTTTTACCTGGAAACCGATCATCATATTGAAAATTATGTTGACTATGGAGATAAAACTATACCTTTATTTTTTCCAGCCATCAGCCCCGGAGCCGGGATCAGGATAAAAGCTGGACCCGGGAAGATCCATATTGAAGTTACCCCGACTTATAATGCTGCCGGATTGTATTTCAATATAGGCTATACCCTGGGAAGTTACTGATCCCCGGGCGCTGGTAATTGATCAAAAAAGCTCCGCTACGATCTTTTTCAGAAAGCCGGGATCCGTCTCTCCGTATAAGTATCCTTTGATTATTCCATCTTTATTTATGAAAATGGTCAATGGTACGTAGTTTGCAGTCTGAATCCATGAATCCGTATTGTAATACCCCCGGATTACATGGCCGGAAGCAAACAGGACAGAATCTGCACCCGGGTTATTTCTGTTTTCCGCCAGGCTTATAAGCACCGCCTGCCCGCGAAGCACAGGTTCCGAATGTGATAATTCCGCTATCACGGGAATACAGGGCTGGCATTGCCGGGTCCTGAAAACAAGTATCACCCCTTTCCCGCGATATTCTCCGAGGTTATGCGTTTTCATATCCGTTTCATCGGTGAATTCCAGCCCGGGAACTTCCTTCCCGATCGATTTTTTCAGGTGTGCAATTGTAGCTATGAATGATCTTACGGGAGAATTATAAAAAAATGTAAGCCCGGTAAGAAGGATGAGTATGAAGAGGAATATTAAAACCGAAATAACCCGAAGAAGATTTTTTTTCATTCTTGCATTGGCGAGAAAGATCAGGAACGTGAAAAGAATAAATCCTGATATGATCAGAAAATTTCCCCATGAATCGATGAAGATTGCATGACGTTCAAGAAAGCTGATGACAGGTGTATGGCCCGTTCCCATATTTCCTCCGTGAGTAATTGTCAATGAATAAATCAGTACCAGTCAGCAACATTCCTTCACAATCATTTAACAATTTTCCGGACCGGGGGAGGGATTGTCCGGATATTCACCGGCGGGCTTCATTCCTATAAATATAAACGTTTTTTGAGTAAACAATGTTAGCTTTTAAACCGCATCTGAAAACGGCATAAAAATTCGAAATCCCGGTAAATTCAGTTCTTTATAGCTGATTTTTTAATTAATGGCGAAAAAACCGGAATTCACCGGTTCCTAGTCTTGATTAAATTATATTTGATCTTTACTTTTCCGGAATTGTTGTTAAATGAACATTAAACCGAATTTCATAGAAGTTGAGCAGTAACAAGGAAGCCTGGGGAACTCGTGTAGGATTGATACTCGCCATGGCCGGAAACGCGGTAGGCCTCGGCAACTTCCTTCGCTTTCCAATGCAGGCGATTCAAAACGGGGGAGGCGCATTTATCATCCCCTATATTGTTTGCTTCCTGCTGATGGGAATTCCCTTGCTCTGGATTGAATGGTCCATCGGACGGTTTGGCGGGCGGAAGAATAACCACTCAACGCCATTCATGTTTGCCGAAATCGGTAAAAAACCTTTCTGGAAATATTTCGCCGTATTCGGAATATTCACCAACGTGGCGGTAGCCGCCTATTATTGTTATATTGAATCATGGACACTCGCTTACATTTATCATTCGGTGGTCCAGACTTTCAACGGAATGAACCAGGCGCAGGTGGCCGGTTTTTTTCATGAATATATAGACCTGAGTTCCTCCACAACCGGCATACCCTATGAAGGCATAGTTTTCTTTGTCGCCTGTGTATCCCTCAACGCCTATATTCTTTCAAAGGGACTTAAAGGCGGAGTTGAAAAGGCTGCCCTTATCGGGATGCCGCTGCTTATTTTATTTGGAGTTTTCCTTGCAATCCGTGGTGTTACACTGGGATCTTCCGGCGCACCTGCCGGCTGCCAGGATTGTAATGCGTTCCTGGGGTTGAATTATCTCTGGGAACCACAGTTTCACAGCCTGACGGACCCCAAAGTCTGGCTGGCGGCGGCAGGCCAGATATTCTTTACCTTGTCGGTAGGCATGGGAACCATTCAGTGCTACGCTTCCTACGTAAAAGCCAAGGATGACATTGCACTGAATGCCATGTCAGCGGGCTGGATGAACAGTTTCGTGGAAGTGGTATTAGGCGCTTCTATCGTGATCCCGATTTCGGTCGGCTACCTTGGCCTCGATTGGGTGAAGGAAAATGCGGGGTTCAATATGGCTTTTCAGACAATGCCGTATCTGTTTCAGCAATGGGGACATATCCTTTCCACCATGTCGGGAATTGCCTGGTTCGGCTTGCTTTTCTTTGCAGGTATTACATCCTCACTGGCTTTTGGCACTCCATGGATGAGCTTCCTGGAAGATGAATTCGACTGGTCGGGAAAGGCGGGAGCCTGGTCATTCGGGCTGATCGTGCTCCTCACAGGCTTGCCTACCGTTTTCTTTTATAACCAGGGTGTATTCAGCGAGTACGACTACTGGGGAGGTACCGTGTCCCTGGTGATATTTGCACTTGCTGAAAGTTTGCTTTTTATCAGTTGGGGTCGTACTACCGGCTGGAATGAGCTGAAGCAGGGTGCGGATATCAGGATCCCGCTTACCTTCAAATACATTATGAGGTTTATCACTCCGCTGTTTATCCTTTTCGTGTTCCTTACATCCATGTTCATGCCGGTGAATAACGACTGGTATGCTGCCATTCGTAATCTTCGTGTGGAAAAAACATGGAAACTGGATGCCAACAGCATTATCGGGAAGATATATGATAAAGGCATAGTCGCCAACCGGGTCTACTTTACCCACCATTTTGAATCGGATATTGACGGCCGGGTAATCCAGGTAATCAGCCGTCCGCATAAACGAACCACAGTGATCGTTGGAGATACTCTTACCTGGTATCATGATAGTTCAGGACGGCTGCGAAAGCTGGGAACCGGTATTTCAAAAAAGACGATACCCAATGCGTACGATTCCCTGACCGCTCTTGAATCCTATAAACTGCCCGCAAAGGCCAAAATTCTGGTCAGGCCGGGAGATATTGTCCATGTTAAATCAAAACTGGCAGATGGTGTATTGTTTGTCAATAATATTTTCTATATTGACATGGCAAAAATTCTTCTTTCAGCTGTGTTTATCGGAATAGCTTTTGTTGTATACAGGGCTTCGCGAAGAAGAGGCTTAAAATATTAAATGAAATGAATACAGGAGCAATCATTACCATGGTACTTGTCCAGGCAACGGTCACGATTGTTACCGTGTATTTTTTTATAAAGGTCTGGAGAACTCCTCCAAAACCGGATCCGGAGGGAACGGACGAAAAACCTGATCAGTAGAACCATCTAAATTCTTTTTTAATATGTTTAACCAGCTAAGAAAAAACCTGATATCACTGTTTGGCATTTCATCAGTAGAAGCCAATGGCGTGGTAATATTGCATGTAACCCTTGCTTTCGTCGTATTCGGAACCCTGATGCTCAACGAATACAATGAGATGAAATATGATTCTTATCTTTCCGACAAGTCTGTACTCGACAGCATGCTGAGCCTGATAGTCGAGGATACATCTTCGAAGCTTGACGACTCCCTGAATATTCAAAGACCGTTGAACCTTGCAATGTTCGATCCTAACTTTGTGTCAGTTTCAAGGCTTGAAGATATGGGTCTGCCGGGTTATCTGGCCCGAAGAATTGTACGTTACAGGAATGCCGGCGGGCAGTTCAGGACCCGTAAGGATGTCAGGAGAATTTACGGAATGAGTGATTCCCTTTATAACAGGTTATTTGCTTACATTGATTTACCGGATGATGCGGGAATTCTTGAACCCGTTGAAACCCGGATGGAATCAAGGGAAACTCCACGGGAGGAAAGATTAACCATGGATCTCAATGCCGTCGATTCATCTGATCTTGTCCGGGTTGCAGGGATTGGCCCTTTTCTGGCAGGCAGGATCATCCGGTACCGGAAATTGCTCGGAGGGTTTGTCGTGAAAGACCAGTTAAAGGAAATTTATGGAATTCGGGAGCCCGGGTTAACGAATTTAATGAACTCAGTCTATATTATGGAAAATTATTCGCCCCATAAAATCCAGGTCAACTTCGCCGCATGGAAAGATCTTGTTCATCACCCGTATATCAGCGCTGACGCCGCCGGTGAGATTATCCGGTACCGGGATGCTGCCGGGCCTCTCCGTTCGCCGGAAGATCTGAAAAGAATAAAATCCCTTAATGACAGCATTATTTCAAAAGTCACCCGTTATATTACTTTCTGAAAGTATTTAAAATTCCATTTACTCGGATTGGATTTTTAAATTTACCGGATGAAAGAATTGTTGCAGGCCTTTATGCGTCGTCTTACCAGTCTTGACAGTCATAATCGTTCCCTGTTATTATTAAGATTAAATCCGGGCCGTCATATCGATCTGCACTCATTTGATTTCCAGGTTGACAAGCCTTCTTTTTATATCATAGAAAAATTAATTGCCAGGTCCGGGAAAATAACATTGTGCAGGATCACCGATCCCCGTGATCACCAATCGAATGAAGTCAGCCGGGCGCTGAAAAAACTTCAACGTTCGGTAAGGTATGTACTGGAAGAAAGAGGATCACACGATCTTTTCGTCGGATGGCCGTTCATCAGGGGAAAGATCGGGGACAAAAATATTATCCGGTGTCCCCTGTTATTTTTCCCGGTTGAGATCGAAAGTCACAATAACGAATGGTCAATAAGGTTAAGGGAAAATGAACCCATATCCTTTAACAAATCTTTCCTGCTTGCCTACTATTATTTCAATGGAGTGGAAGCGGAAGAAGAATTAATGGATTCCGGTTTCGAGGATTTCGGGAACGAAAGCAGGCCCTTCCGTTCCAGACTTTACCGGTTGTTGAAAGACAGCCGGGTTGAGATCAATTTCAATACCGAATTATTTGATGACAGGCTAACCCCCTTTACCGAGTTCAAAAAACAGGATTTTGAAGATCAGGAGAGAACCGGGATGCTGAAATTATATCCGGAAGCCGTGTTGGGGATTTTTCCCCAAGCTGGATCCTATCTCATACCTGACTATCTTGAAATTCTTGAAAAGAACGAATACAGGGACCTTGAAGAATTTTTTCTTCACCGAACCCGGCAGGAAGAAGAAGTCAATCCGGTATCAGCACAATATTTTTTGAACCGTATCCGGGAAGAACAGGTTTTTACTCCTTTTGAACTGGATGCCTGGCAGGAAAATGCTTTCAGATCCGTGAAGAAAGGATTTTCAATCGTGATACAGGGCCCACCGGGAACAGGTAAGTCGCAACTGCTTTGTAATCTTATCGCCGATTTTATTTCCCGTGGAAAAACCGTCCTGGCGGTTTCCCAGAAAAGGGCTGCCCTGGATGTTGTATATAACAGGCTGAGAAGCCGGGATATTGCCGAAGGTTGTGCGCGTGTACACGATTTCAGGAATGACAGGAAATTTCTGTATAAAACAATTGATGATCATATTGAAAAGCTGGAGGAATACAAACAGAAAAACCTGACCCTTGATGCTATCCGGATGGAAAGGGACTTTCTTAAGCTGAGCAGAAAAATTGACCGGTTGAGCGAAGAGCTTAACGAACTGAAAAATGCAATTTTTGATGATACCGAGGGAGGATTTTCCCTGAAGGAACTTTACCTCACATCAGACAAAGAGGGAACCTTTTTTCCCTTGAAGGAAGAATACAGGCATTTCCCGAAAGATAAGATCGAAGATTTCCGCGACATCATTTCGGGATTCTCATTATTGTCGGATCATATAAATTATCCTGACAGTACATGGATACAGCGAGTATCATTCAGCAGGTTTTCACTGGCCGACCAACGGGTTATTCAGGAGATGATCCCTGAGGTTACCGGTTTTGCGGATACCCTCCGTAAGGAAAGCGAATCATTTTCCGGACAGCCATTGACCTATGACGAATTGGAAGAGCTGAACAAAAAAACCGATGAAATTCACAGGTTAGATATGCTGCTTTCCGGTCCGGAGGTATTCGAAATCTGTCAACGAATGTTCTCTTCCCCGGAATCCGGAGTGCCGGGGAATGTACCGGAAATAATTGCCGGGATAGAGGAATGTTTCTCGGATCCGGGACCTGAAAAAAATATTGAACCTGCAGAGCTTGAAAAATTTAATGAAGCATTGCATGGGTTGTCGGGCAAATTAAGCAATTTCCTTGCACGTACAGGCTGGTTGCTTTTTGGCAGGAACAGGAAGTTGATGAAAAGGATTTTCAGGGCCGATAATATTACACTTTCGGAAATTGATATAAACCGGTTGAAGGTCATGGTGAACAAACGCCTCCGGCTTGAAAAGAATATTTCGGCATTAAAAAAAATATCATGGATCGGGGATCTTCCGGCAAAGCCTGACAAGGATTTATTTCAATTTTTTACTGGAAAAATCGACCGCGCTGTTGAAGCTTTTAAACTGGCAGTGTCAATACAATTCCTGAAACCGGCACCCGAGAATTTGAATTCCGGTTTGGACAGGTTAAGAGAAAAGCTACAATTTTTAAAAGGCACATGTATGACCTATCGTTCAAATTTTTCCCGCTGGAATAAATACCTTTCCAAAGAACAGATCAGATCCCTGGCAATAGGAACCCTGGATGCCGACCGGATGATTTATCAGCTCAATGATGATTTCGATTACCTGTGCGAGTACGACCGGC
>JBJKSY010000146.1:0-2653 GCA_046703645.1 Cyclobacteriaceae bacterium | reverse complement strand
AATACCCTGGTTTCAAATGTTAACTGTTCACCCGGATCGGTTGCCAGATTTTGTATCGAGGCATGATCTTCCTTATCAAGATAATATAATAATGAATTTTCTTTTACTTCCTCAACAGAGTAGCCGAGAATATCTGTTATGGTTTTATTAATTTCTTCAATCCTGAATGTATGCGGATCGATTATACCGATGATGTCGGCTGAATTGTTTATCAGTAATTCAGATTTTTCAAGGGCATGATATTTTTCGATCAATTCTTTTTTCTGCATCTGAATCTTAAGGAGAACAGCAACTTTCGCACGGGTTATATCCGGATCCAGGGGTTTTAGCAGGAAATCTATGGCCCCTTCTTCATAGCCTTTTAACAGGGACTCCTGCCCGGTTTTCTCCGCAGAAGCAAAAATGATTGGGATATCCCGGGTCCTGGAATTCGAGTTTAAGATTTTAGCCACTTCAAATCCATTCATGTCCGGCATATTTACGTCTAGAATGATCAGATCAATTTCTCGATTCAAAGCAAGTTTTAATGCATCTTTACCTTTTGTGGCGCTCAGAAATGTCTTGGATTCATCGGTGAGAAGATTTTCCATAGCTAATATGTTGGAAGGCTTATCATCCACGATCAGAATCGTAGAAGTTTTTTCATGTTTCATGGATCAATTGTTTTTTTAAAAAACTTCCAATCTCGTTTAAAGAAAAAATAAAATCGATCATACCGGTATTAACAGCCGAACGTGGCATCATGGGAAACTGGGCTTCTTTGGGATCCTGCGCAATGGTTGTTCCTCCATAATTTTTAATTTTCCTGATTCCCTTTGATCCGTCATTGTTGGCACCGGTAAGAATTATCCCGATAAGTTTCTCCCTGAAAATCTCGGCGGCGGATTCAAAGGATACGTCTATGGAAGGTCTGCTGTAATTGACAGGGGGATCATCGGAAAGGGAAAAAGTAAAATCTTCTTCTATCAAAAGGTGGTAATCAGAGGGTGCGAGGTAAACGAAACCTTTTTCAAGACTTTCCTTCTCATTCACCTGTTTGATCCTGATGGGAGATTTCCGCTGAAGCACTTCTTCAAGCAGCTCCCTGTAATCCCTGGAACGGTGTTGTACAACGATGATAGGAATGCTGTAATCTCCCGGTAACAATGAAAGAATCCTGGATAATGCAACAAAGCCTCCTGCAGAAGCCCCAATGATCACTGCTGAAAATTTTCTTATCAAAACAAAAATTAATTATTTGATTTTAATGAAAATTTTTTCCTTTCTATCAATTTCATCAAAATAATTTCTCTTTTCTGAAAATAATAACGACTCCTTACTTCCCAATCCAAGGATACCTAACGGACAAAGGCTTTCGTAAAATAAATTGATTACATTATTTTGCAAACTTTTATTGAAGTATATGAGCACATTCCGGCACAATATCATCTGAAATTCATTGAATGATTTATCGGCAACCAGGTTATGAGGCGAGAATAAAATATTTTGGCGCAGGGATCTGTCCATTAATGCTGATCCATAATCAGCCAGGTAATATACTGAAAATTCTTTAAGCCCGCCTGATTTCTGGTAGTTAAGCGTAAAGTTTTTCATCTTGTCAAGGGGATATACTCCTTCCTTGGCAATTTCCAGCGACTTCTGGTTTATATCGGTAGCATATATTATGGATCGCTGATATAGATTTTCTTCAGCCAGGAGTATAGCCATCGAATAGGCCTCTTCACCGGTGGCGCATCCTGCGATCCATATTTTAATAAAAGGGTAAGTAGCCAGCCGTTTTAAAACACGATCACGCAGTATTCGGTAAAAGGTCGGATCGCGGAACATTTCGGTTACGGTAACAGTAATTTCTTCAATGAATTCACTGAACAAATGATCATTTTTTACCAGTAGTTTCTCCAGTGATGCCACCGAGGTATAATTCCTTCCCTGCATATAGTGAAGGACCCGTCTTTTAAGGGAAGCTTCGGAATAGTCGGAAAAATCATACCCGTAAGTAAGATGTAAGGTATAAATCAGCTCTCTGAGATTGCCGGTCGTAATTTCCATTTCTCTATTTCTTGAAGCTCAGGAATAATTCAATAAAATATGTAACCACATTGTCAGTTAACTATTTATAAAGCCAAACCCTTAAAAGAGATAATAGCTGTTCTATATTTACCGGTTTTGAAATATAATCAGACATACCCGCATTGAGGCATTTTTCACGGTCGCCTTTCATCGCTTTGGCAGTCAATGCAATAATGGGTATTTTACTTAATTTGGAATTTTTTCTTATAAGCCTTGTGGCTTCATAACCATCCAGTTCAGGCATCATTATATCCATGAGGACCATATCTATACCCGGATTAGTCTTTAAAAGGTCAATAGCTTCTTTGCCGTTTTCCGCGGTTATACATCTGAGTCCTTCCGGTTCAAGGGCGTTGGTAAGTGAATATATGTTTCTTATATCGTCATCAACGATCAATATTGTTTTATTATTCAGCACTTCATCCGTTTTGTGAAGTTTTCTAAGGATATTCTGTTTGTCCTTTGGCAACCTGGATTCAACCCTGTGAAGGAATAAGGTGGTTTCGTCAAGAAGCCTTTCCTTGGAATTGACTGTTTTTAAAATCACAGTATTGGCGAGACGGTTCAGATGATTGTTTTCCTC
>JBJKSY010000145.1:0-16502 GCA_046703645.1 Cyclobacteriaceae bacterium | reverse complement strand
CATGGCTTCCCGGATCGTCATTTTTTTGCCCGTATAAATTCCATCATCATTAGGGGGAGTCCAGGTAGGAGGATCCTGCCCCGGCATGGAAAATGTTACAGGTGCATCCACAACTTCGTAACAGGGCGAATAACCGCTGGCAATGGCAGCCGTGTACACGATAGGTTTGAATGTTGACCCGGGCTGCCTTGCAAACTGTTTTACATGATCATATTTGAAATATTTATAATCAATGCCTCCAACCCAGGCTTTGATCTGGCCGGAATGGGGATCCATCGCCATAAAACCGCATTGCAGGTATTTTTTAAAATATTTCAGGGAATCAATAGGGCTCATGATGGTATCCTTGTCGCCTTTCCAGGAAAACACCGTCATGGGAACCGGAGTGTTCATAATTATGTTGATGGAATCGGATCCGGCACCGTATTTATCTACCAGTTCCTTGTAGTGATCGGTCCTTTTAACTACCATATCGATATAATCCTTGAGTTCCTTTCCATTATCGTCAACCCATGGATTATTCTTACCCCATTGATTTTTGAATTCCTGCTGAAGAGTGTCCATGTTCTGATCCACACTCTGTTCGGCATATTCCTGGATCCGGCTGTCAATAGTCGTATAAATCCGGAGGCCGTCTTCAAACAGGTCATATCCGTTATCATTACACCACTTTAAAAGGAAATCCCTTATATAAGACCTGAAATAAGTTGCGATCCCTTCCAGGTGGGTATCGAGCTTGTAGTCCAGTTTTATGGGTAATGCACAAAGTGAATCACAGGTATGCTGGGTAATTACATTATAATTGGCTATTTTTTGTAATATCTGGTTTCTTTTATCCGTAGCATCAACAGGATTTCGCTGAGGATTATACTTAGTGGGTTTGTTCACCATGGCTACCATTACTGCAGATTCCTGGAAATTAAGGGCTATCGGGTCTTTATTGAAAAAGGTATTTGCTGCCACCTTGATGCCGTAGGTATTGCTCCCGAATTCAATGGTATTCAGGAACATGGCAAGGATTTCATTTTTTGTAAAATTCCTTTCAAGGTCGACAGCCAGAAGCATTTCCTTGATCTTAACAATAACAATTCCGATTACGGGGAGATTATTCAGCTTCCCGCTGTTAAGATCAGTACGGGTCTGAAAAAGGTTTTTAGCAAGCTGCTGCGTAATTGTACTGCCTCCCCCGGCATCGGCCTGCCTGAGGACAATAGTTTTAATAAATACCCGTAAAAGGTCCCGGAAGGATATACCTGAATGCCTGTAAAATCTTGTGTCTTCAGTTCCGATAAGAGTGCGGACCAGTTCAGGCGATAATTCATCAAAGGAAACCTGGTCCCTGTTTTTCCTGTAATATGAGCCCAGTAAAACCCCATCGGAAGAGATCAGCAGGGAGGAAAGCTCGTTTTTTGGATTTTCAAGGCTTTTATAACTGGGAAAACCGCCGTAAAATCCCAGGAAATTGATACGGATACTGTATACGAATAAGATTACGAAAATTAAACCCAGAAAGTACAATACCCAAAGCCAGCGAACTATCTTTTTGAACTTATTCGGTTTCGGATTGCTCATCTCAATAATTTTTCTGGAAGAAATCCATGTATTCTTTCACTCCTTTGGTCTGATAGAGTATTTGAAAATTATCCTTGGAAATTACAAAGTTATAGATTTTCAGGGAGGGATTATCCTTTAACAAGGTAACTTTATCATTAAATTTTTTATAATAGTCAATCGCAGAGGAAGACCTCGGAAATTCGTTTATCAGTATCATGGCATTGTTATCGTCAAAAGTCAGGTTGCCGATTTTTAACTTGTCATCTGCGAAATAGGTTTTGTCGAACTTATCGATTTCGGACGGTAGTTTATCGGCAAGCGCTCCTTTTGAGGGATAGATAATCACAAAATAATGAACCTGGTCGAAATACTGGACATATTGAATTTTTTTCTTCTGAAGTTCGTCCTGCTGGAACTGCCGTGAAGCGGATAAAAGTGTATCAACATAGCTGAGTAATTCGCTGTCAGGGTACTTCTTTTTAAAATTCTCGAGTTCATACTGGTATTTGTAAATGCCATCTTCTTTCCCGGTAATCAGGATCTTCAGCAGTTGCATGTTATCGGAAAAATCGTTATCCGGATATTCCCCGGTTCCTTCATTAATTACGGCAAGGGCCTGTTTCAGGCTATCGATCTCGTAAAAATGAAACGCCTTATTATAGAAGGTCTTAAGTTTTTCGCTGGCAACATTACTTTCCTCCCGGTAGTTGGGATTTTTGATCAGCTTTGAAAAAATACTATTCGGGAACTTGGAAATTAAAGTATCGGCTTCGGATTGTCTTTTTTCCTGTAAATTAAGGTCCCCGTAAATTAAATATAATAAGTAGCGGACATCCGGCTCGTTTTTGGAATCCGGAAATCTTTTTAATAAAGTCTCAAAAGAACTGGCGGCATTGGATTTCTCATTCAGCTTGAAATTGTAGATATTCCCAAGATTATAGTAAGCCTTTTCGATTTTATCCAGGGCAGTCTTTTTAGCATCTTCAGTAAAAGGTATGGTAGCCATCATGGCTGCCTTTTTGGCTGACAGGTCCTGATCATTTGTTTGTTTTATTGATTTGGCAGCGTTTCCGTTGACACTGGTGTTTTCAGGTTCCGGATTGAACTGGGCCAATACCTCTTTGTTGGAACGCCGCCAATGATCCTCAAGTTTTCTGTCACCCCAGATCCTTTTGAATTCATTTTGCCCCATGCCTACCGCGGTCTGGTTATAAAAGTACCATGTAGCCCCGGATGTGCTTGTATTGCCGCTATTATTAGTATTATTGAATGCCTGGAATACATTGGGTTGTACGACTTGATTTTGCCTCTGTTCACGTTCCTTGACTTTTTTTTCTTCATCGGCTTTTTTCTGCTGATCGGCAATTGTCTGATCGATAAGTCGATTAAGGGCTGCAGTATCCATTTTAGCCAGATTCAATAAACTGTCCTGTTCCTGGATGGTGCTCACCTGCGTCACAAAATCGGAAAGAACCTCCTGGCGATCGGATACCTGTTTATACAGGTTATCATCCTTTGGAAGCACGTTTACAACACTATCATAATATTCCTTTGCCAATTCATATTGCTTGTAATTATCAAAATAGATTTCTCCCAGTTTCAGGTATGAATATCCTTTCTGACGGGGATTGCTTACACTGCTGCTGATTGAGGATTTGTAATAGGTAATGGCCTGGTCAATGGTTATTCTCTTTCATTTCAAAATTGCCCATCTCATAATAGATCTTATCCTTGAAATCGACATTTTTCTGATCGTGCAATAATCTCTTAAAATATTTCCTTACCTTTTTAACATCCTGTTTTTCAGTCAGTTGTGTAACCTCAGCCATGTTAAGTTTCGAATAAAATGACATTTCAAAGGAAGGATTGCTGTGCAGGCATTGGCTGTAGTAATTATAAGCTTCAGCATCGAAACCCTTCAATTGATAGATCTGCCCGATGATGAAATTAATCCTGTCTGAATTTTCTTTTTTCTTCAGGTAGGGTGCAACATCGACGAGGTATTTAACTACGTTATCGTAATCCTGATGCTTCTGGTAATAATAAGCCCTGGTGAGCCCGAGCATCTTCCTGTTTTCAAAATTCAGCTTTTCCCGGTTCAGGTAATCGGATACAGCCAGGGCATTATTGTCCTGGTTATCGTCAATAAAGGTTCGCATTAGGGCGATCAGGGCATCATGCCGGGCATTATCATCTTTACTTTTGGTGTTAACATACTTAAAAGTTTCAATTGCATCCGGGAAATCCCCGAGATAGTACCTGGCCTTTCCGATCAATATATAACAGTCGTCGACCCACTTGGAATTAGGATGGCGCTGGATGGCTATGGAAGCTTTTTTAATGCAATCTTCAAGCTGCGGTTGTTCGCTCTTAATGGTTGATGAATCAATGGCAGAAAATACGTTAAGTATTTTATTGAAATTGTTTTTATTGCTCTTTTCAATGGCAGCCTTGACCTCGTCCAACTGGCTCTTGGCGATAAAATATGCATTATAATGAGCGGTGGTATTATTGTAGATTTTGCTGACGAAGTTATTTTTTTCGGGTGAACAACAAAATAAACTCAGGCCGAAAAGGGTTATAAATATTGTGATTGTTACTTTCAAAAGTGAAAAATTATCTTCGTTAGATTTAACGCAATAAGTTAATATTTAATACATATTTGGCCCCAATTTAGCCATATTATTTAACTTTGTAAGATGCATAATCGCCAATCGGATTGAGTACGAAGAAAACTTTATCGACCTGGTTAACAACCCGTTACCAACTGATAATACGGAATGAGGATGATCTCTCGGAAAAGTCGAACATCGGGTATACCTACGCCAGGCTTATCCTAGTGGGCTTTATAGTGTTCGCGGCACTCTTGATAATCAGCCTTTTCCTGGCAAGGACAGTTCTCTCCGAATGGTTCGATCCGCATTATGAGGTTACCGAAGCAAATAAAAAAATCATTGAGCTTTCCATGAAAGTCGATTCCCTGGCATATGATGTAAAACGAAAAGACATGTTTATCAATACGTTTAAAGGTATTGTTTCTCAGAACTTCAAGGGAGTTGATTCCACCGCCAAGCCCCCTGCCCAGTATACGGAGGCTCCGCATGATTCCCAGATGGATTATATTACGCCTATTGATTCACAGATCCGCAAAGAATTTGAACAACAGGGTGACTTGTATGCCAGCCTGAAAAACCAGAATTCAACGAATTTGCAGGATATGTTCCTGTTTCCTCCCGTGTCAGGAATTGTTTCCGCCCCCTTCGACCTGCGTAAGGAACATTACGGCATTGATATTGTCGCAAAAGCCGATGAGCCCGTGAAATGCGTTGCCGACGGATCGGTATTGCTGGCATCATGGACACAGGATTCCGGGTATGTGATCGTTGTTCAGCACAGGAATAACCTTATTTCTGTTTATAAGCATAATTCGGCATTATTGAAAAAAGTGGGTAATTTTGTCAGCGCCGGTGAAATTATCGCATTTATCGGCAATACGGGTGAATTAACAACCGGACCCCATTTGCACTTTGAATTATGGATGAATGGCAACCCGGTAGATCCGGAAGATTTTATTTCATTCTAAATCATTAACCATGTTTACTAACAAGAACCAAAAATTCAGTGAGGAAGAACTAAGTAATTCCAGCAATATAATCGGCAAGGGAACAACAGTTGAAGGTAGCATAGACACTTTTGGCAACCTGCGAGTGGAAGGTAGGGTCATCGGAAACGTGAAGAGTAAATCCAAGATTGCCCTGGGCCAGACTTCTTATGTGGAAGGAGATATAGCAGCACAGAATGCCGAGATTGCCGGTGAAGTGAGTGGAAAAATCGAGATCTCCGAGCTGCTTATAATTAAACCTTCAGGTGTTGTAAAAGGAGATATAATTACAGGTAAATTGATCGTGGAATCCGGAGCGGCATTTAACGGTTCATGTAAAATGGGAGTTTACAACCAATCAGCCATAGCCAGTGGAAACGGGAACCACCAGGAATCAGTCTCCGAAAAAGAAAGATCCTGACAAGCCGGTAAACCAATACATCCGCTATTCAGGTCTTGGTTTTCAGCTATTGGCTGCCATATTGATCGGCCTTTGGCTTGGTATGAAAACCGATGCCTGGCTTAATATGAAGCACCCCGTATTTACCATTATTTTTATTCTGTTTTCAATTATTGCGAGTTTGATCATTTTAATCAGAGGTCTGCCTAAATCATGAAAAAATCACCCTGGAGGTCTTTATTCCTATATGTTGCCATTTTTACACTGATCCTGGGGATAGCATCTTTTCTAATTCACCTGGTTCGCCCCGGCCTTATAAGTCAGTCGGTCCTGCTGATGTTTGTTTTTTTCTTCATCGTGACTCTTGCCGGACTCGGATTAATCATATGGAAGACCGGTATTTACCCTGAATCGTTTGCAAAATATTACTTTATTGTGATGACCGGAAGATTAATACTGGGGATATCTTTTGTTTGGGCCGGTCTTTCGATAATTTCGGAAAACAGGATTATATTTGTCGGGAATTTTTTAGTGCTTTATTTATTATTTCTCGGATTTGAAATTTATTACATATTAGCTAAATTTCAAGCCGCAATCAGGTAATGATTAATGCGAAGCAAAAACAAAATATTTTTTCGTAAAACAGCTATTTTAGCTGCATTGTTACTGTTTATAACATCTTTTTCCTTTGCTGCCGAAGATTCTACTGAAAACGAAAATTTCAATCCTGGCGAACTGATCACGCATCACATCTCCGATAGCCATGTCTGGCAATTCTGGGAAAGCCGTAGTGGGACCTTTTATTTGCCCGTCATTTTATACTCTACCGACAGGGGAATCGAAGTGTTTTCATCGGGGCGGTTTTTCAACGCCGAAGGTCAGCCTCAGGATTATGAAGGCTATAAGCTTGAAGCCAACCATATAATACCTGATGATGCCTCAAGAAAAGTTTTTGATTTATCGATCACAAAAAATGTAACATCCATTTTCATCAGCGTGATCCTTATGTTCTGGATATTTTTCAGAGTGAAACGAGGCTACAGGATAAACGAAGGCCGGCCACCCAGCGGGATCCAGTCATTCTTTGAGCCCATAATAATTTTCATCCGCGATGAAGTTGCCAAACCGGTAATAGGCCCGAAATATGAACGCTTTTTACCTTATCTTCTTACCCTGTTCTTTTTCATCTGGTTTAACAATACCATGGCCCTTATCCCGGGTTCTGCAAACGTAATGGGCAATATTGCTGTTACTATGACCCTGGCCGTTTTTACACTGATAATTACGCTGGTGAACGGGAACCGGACTTACTGGAAACATATTTTCAACACCCCGGGCGTACCCTGGTGGTTGAAACTTCCTGTGCCGCTGATGCCTTTTGTAGAAATACTGAGTGTCTTTACAAAACCCTTTGCCCTGACGATCCGTCTGTTTGCAAATATGATTGCCGGGCATATTGTTTTGTTGAGCCTTATCAGCCTGATATTTGTTTTTAAGAGTATCTGGATTGGACCGGGTAGCGTTTTGTTCGGTATTTTCATGAATTTTCTGGAACTATTTGTGGCATTATTGCAGGCCTTCATTTTTACCATTTTGTCGGCCATGTATTTCGGGGAAGCCATACAGGAACATCATGAGGAAACTGTTGAAGCCCATTAATTGATCAATTTATAATTTTAATTTTATCATTATGTTAAACTTCTTATTACTTGACATGAGTTTCGCAATCATGGGAGCCGGTATCGGTGCAGGATTGGTTGCCCTTGGCGCAGGTGTGGGAATCGGCAGGATCGGCGGTTCAGCCGTTGAAGCCATAGCCCGTCAGCCTGAAGCCGGCGGCAAGATCCAGACAGCCATGATCATCTCCGCCGCCCTGATCGAAGGGGTTGCCTTCTTCGGCGCGGTTATATGTTTGCTGATCTCATTCAAAGGCGCTTAATGAATCCAGAGTCGGCAGGGTAGCAGTAGGCACCTGCTGACTCTTTTTAAATTAAAATGTTAATACGATGGATCTAGTAACTCCCAGCATAGGTGTCATTTTCTGGCAAGCGGTCACCTTTATCATAGTGGTTCTATTACTATCGAAATTTGTCTGGAGGCCAATCATGAATGCCCTTCATACGAGGGAGGCATCTATAGAAGATGCAATCAGGGCGGCTGAGCTTGCCAGGGATGAAATGGACAGGCTGGTAGCTGATAATGAAAAATTAATGGCTGAAGCAAGACTTGAAAGGGACCACCTGATCAAGGAGGCTGCTGCTGTGGCTTCAAAGATAAGGGAAGAAGCCAAAGCTGAAGCATCCAAAATTGCGGATAAAGTTCTTCAGGATGCCCGGCATACCATTGACCTTGAAAAACAAGCCTTTATTTCTGAAATGAAGAACCAGGTGGCTGAATTGTCACTTATCATCTCGGAAAAGATATTGAGAAAATCATTGGAGGGAGAATCCGAACAGAAAAAGCTTATCGATCAATACCTTAAGGAGGTAAAATTAAATTAGGTAACTCATGTCAAGTTACAGGGTAGCTGTCAGGTACGCCAAATCACTTCTTTCTCTTGCCATCGAAAATAATAAGGTGGAGGAGGTAAAAAGAGATATGGTACAATTCCTGGATTTAACGAAAGTGAACAGGCCCTTCGTGCTCTTTTTACGAAACCCGGTCATACCCAATCATAGAAAATCACTTATACTGAAAAAACTCTTTGCGGGAAAATTTGATCCGCTTACGATGGATTTCATGGATATTGTGACCCGCAAGAACAGGGAAAATTTCCTTCTGGAAATAGCCGGGATATTTATGGACCGTTACCGGGATTACAAGGGCATCATCATTGCCCGCCTGCAGACATCCGTAAAATTCGATGAGCCGGCAAAGAGAAAGCTCATCGATATTATCAGGGATGATGTAGGGAAGGATAAGACCATTGAAATAAACGAAGAAATCAATAAAAACCTTATAGGAGGTTATATTTTAACCATCGGCGACCGTCAGATCGATAATTCGGTCCTGAACAAGCTTAAGTTTTTCAAACAGAAATTGATCGTTAAATAATTTAAAATAAATTAATAATGGCAGAAGTCAGACCAGATGAGGTTTCGGCAATATTACGGGAGCAATTATCCAATTACCGTTCCGAAGCCGAGTTGGAAGAAGTGGGGACCGTCCTGCAGGTCGGCGACGGCGTAGCAAGGATTTACGGATTAACCAAGGCAGAATCAGGTGAATTGCTGGAATTTGAGAATGGTGTGACCTGCCTGGTCCTGAACCTGGAAGAAGATAATGTGGGAGCTGTTCTTTTCGGGGAGTCCGAAAAGATCAAAGAAGGAGATACAGTGCACAGGACCGGGAGGATAGCTTCCATCATGGTGGGTGATGGCATGCTGGGAAGAGTTATCGATACGCTGGGAGAACCGATAGACGGGAAAGGCCAGATTGCGGGCGAAAGATATGAAATGCCATTGGAAAGAAAAGCTCCGGGAGTTATTTACCGTGAGCCTGTGAACCAGCCCTTGCAGACAGGTTTGAAAGCTATCGATTCCATGATCCCCATAGGAAGAGGTCAGCGTGAATTGATCATCGGCGACCGTCAGACCGGAAAGAGCGCCATTGCCATTGATACCATTATCAATCAAAAGGAATTCTTTGAAAGAGGAGAGCCTGTTTATTGTATATATGTTGCGATTGGTCAGAAAGCTTCTACGGTAGCCCAGGTTTACACCTCACTTGAGAAAGCCGGGGCCATGAAGTATACGATCATCGTATCGGCCAATGCTTCCGACCCGGCGCCTATGCAATTCTTTGCTCCGTTTGCCGGCGCCGCCATCGGCGAGTTCTTCCGTGATACAGGACGTTCCGCCCTGGTGATCTACGATGACCTGTCCAAACAGGCGGTATCCTACAGGGAAGTGTCGCTGCTGCTGAAAAGACCTCCGGGCAGGGAAGCTTATCCGGGCGATGTATTTTACCTGCATTCAAGGCTTCTTGAAAGGGCAGCTAAAATTACCCGAAGTGATGAGGTTGCCAAACAAATGAATGACCTTCCCCCTTCCATAAAGAACATTGCCAAAGGAGGGGGATCGCTAACAGCTTTGCCAATCATTGAAACCCAGGCAGGAGACGTATCCGCCTATATTCCCACCAATGTGATATCTATTACCGACGGTCAGATATTCCTGGAAACCAACCTGTTCAATTCAGGAATACGACCTGCCATTAACGTCGGGATTTCAGTATCGCGAGTAGGAGGGAAAGCGCAGGTTAAATCCATGCGGAAAGTTGCCGGAACATTGAAACTTGACCAGGCCCAGTTTCGCGAAATGGAAGCATTCGCAAAATTCGGCTCTGACCTTGATAAAGCGACTCAGTTGATTATCGACAGGGGACGCAGAAACCAGGAAATCCTGAAACAACCCCAGTTTGCACCTGTACCCGTAGCCCATCAGATAGCAATTATATTCGCGTCCACCCGCGGACATATCGATAACGTCCCGATCGATAAAGTAAAAGACTTCGAAAGGGAGTATATCGGCGAAATGGTTAATTTTCACCAGGATGTGCTGGATATACTGAAATCGGGTGTGATCACGGAAAAGGAAGAGGAAACATTAAAAGAAGTGGCAGTGAAAGTTGCCCAGAGTTTTAAGAAATAACAGAGATCTCAGAGTATTATGCCAGGTTTAAAGGAGGTAAAAATCCGTATTAATTCCATCATTTCAACGCAGCAGATTACCAAAGCGATGAAAATGGTGGCCGCTTCAAAATTGAGAAGAGCACAGGATAAGATCCTCCAGATGAGACCCTTTGCGGTTAAGCTCTCAGATCTGTTAAATGTTTCCATACACTCTCTTGAAGACGGTTATCAGTCGGAATTTGCAGTTGAAAGACCTGTAAAATCCGTTCTGATTGTTCCCATTACATCCGATCGAGGATTGTGCGGGGCCTTCAACAGCAATATTTTCCGTAAAGTAAGGGAACTCCTGGAAGGTGAATATGCTGATATCTATCGTTCCAATAATCTTACAGTGCTTCCGATCGGCAAAAAATCATATGATTTTTACCGGAAACGGGATTTCAAGATAGTTGATAAATACTGGAATATTTTTGGCCAGATAAGCTATTCAAAAGCCCTCGCTGCAGCCAATTTTATCCTGGAAGGCTACAGGAAAGAGGAATTTGATAAAGTGATCATTGTATATAATGAATTTAAAAATGTAGCCACCCAGATACTCAGGGCCGATCAGTTTTTGCCCTTGATACTTAAGGAATCGGCGGATGGGAAAACGAATAAAGTCAACTATTTATTTGAACCGGATAAAATGTATGTTGTTAAGGAGCTGATTCCTAAATCATTGACCATACAATTCTTTAAAAATATTCTCGAATCGAACGCTTCGGAGCACGGAGCAAGAATGACCGCGATGGACCAGGCGACAGAAAATGCCTCCGAACTTCTGAACAATCTCAGGCTGACCTACAACCGGACTCGACAGTCTGCTATTACCAAGGAAATTAATGAAATTGTTGGAGGGGCTAACGCTCTTCAGCAATAATACGTACCGATTTTTTGATTTTTAGGAAAATTATTAACAAGGTTGGTGTAATTCCGTTAATCTGGATAGAATCAGTATATTTGATTGAGCATCCATTTTTTGTAATTTTATTGAATCAGGGCTAAACAACTCAACCATATGGAAAAGGTTACAACATGCTTCACCCTCACTTTCTCCAAGGAACAATATTCCGATGCCACGGAATATGTAAGAGACATGAAAAGGCATCCTAAAAGGGTTTTCTGGATCGGAAAGGAAAATAACACCGAAGAGGAATTGATCCTTAGTGTTATTGCCCACAGGATTTTATCGGGATTTTATAATGTTAATAATGCCCGGTACGGAAATGCCCAGATCCTGGGAATGTCGAATCGTCCCATGGCATGATTATTTTTCCGTTTTGAGGTAAGTGCATTTGAATTTTTCTCCTCTGATTTCCACCGATGCTTGGGCAGCAGGTTCTACATGACCTATAATCCTGGCGTCAACCTTATAGCTTGCGGAAATGGCAATAATCTCATTTGCATATTTTTGCGGTCAATATATTTCCATTCTGTGACCCATATTGAAAACCCTGAACATTTCTTCCCAGGTTGCGTTGCTTTGCTCCTGTTTAAGATTGAATAAAACAGGGATCTCGAAAAGGTTATCTTTTACTACACGGGCATGGGATAAGAAATTCAGGACTTTCGTCAGACCGCCTCCGCTGCAATGGATGATGCCATGAATTGCCGGGCGGAACCTTCTAAGGACTTCTTTAATGACCGGTGCATAAGTCCGGGTAGGGGAGAGTATCAGTTTCCCAGCATCAAGGGAACAATTTTCCAAAGAGTCGGTAAGCCGGAATTTGCCGGAATAGACATATTCTTTTTCCAGGTGGTTATCGAATGATTCGGGGAATGACTCAGCATACCAGTTAGATAGCATATCATGTCTTGCGGAAGTAAGCCCGTTACTTCCCATTCCGCCGTTGAATTCATTTTCATAAATTGCCTGTCCTGAAGAAGAGAGGCCTATTACAGTACCCGGTTCTGAGATCCTTTCATTGGTAATGATTTCTTCACGCCTGATCCGGGCTGTTACATTGCTGTCCACGATGATAGTCCGGACCAGGTCGCCGACATCTGCGGTTTCCCCGCCGGTGCTCGTTATGGTAATTCCATAATCCTGCATTTTCGAAATGAATTCTTCGGTTCCCCTGATAATTTCAGCTATGACTTCACCAGGTATGAGAAATTTATTTCGGCCTATGGTGGATGAAAGCAGTATATTGCCCGTGATGCCCACGCAAAGGAGGTCGTCAAGATTCATTACAATGGCATCCTGTGCTATTCCCTTCCATACGGAAATATCGCCGGTTTCTTTCCAGTAAAGGTAGGCCAGGGATGATTTTGTACCGGCTCCATCGGCATGCATAACATTGCAGAAAAGGGGATCGCCGCCTAGGATGTCAGGCACTACTTTGCAAAATGCACCCGGGAATAGTCCGCGATCCGTATTCCGGATAGCCGCATGCACGTCCTCCTTTGAAGATGAAACTCCCCGTTTTGCATACCTTTCTTCCATGGATTTTCTTAAGATGTACAAACGAAATAAAAAAGCCTCTTATATAAAAGAGGCGGATGAAAATAATTCAGGCAACTTTGGAATTACTGATCCCATTCGATTTCCTTTTCCCAGCCTGTAGAATTGTCCTGCTGGCCTTTTTTGCCGTTATCGGTTTCTTCGTCCGGTTTCTGGTTATATTCGAGTATCTTGAATTCCGTCCGGCGGTTTTTCTGGTGGGCGGCTTCCTTTAAAGCTTCCGTGGGCAGCTTGGCAATTTCGGCATCGGAAATCAAAAGCCGTGATTCACCATATCCCTTGGCAATGATACGGTCTGGATTAATTCCTCTTGATACCATATAGTCTTTGGCTGACTGGGCCCTTTTATTGGACAATATCATATTATATTCAGCCGTATTTCGGCTGTCAGTATTGGAACTCAATTCGATCTTGATATCGGGATTATCTTTCATGATGGTGACAAGCTTGTCAAGTTCTTTGGCGGCATCAGGCCTGATATTCCATTTGTCAAGGTCATAATAAATGTTATTCAGCACAATGGCCTTATCGATGACGATTTTATCAAGGGGCACCTTTATCCCGAAAAAGTGATTGGTGATCAGCTTTGTCAATGAATCCTTAGGAACTGATTTGCCGACGGTGGTAAACGGCTGACGGCTTGTCAGGTACTCTTGTTTTTCCCCGATGATATAATAGTTTTCTTCAGGGTAAACCCGGAATGTAAATTTTCCATCCTGACCGGTAAGTGTTTCGGATACGACCTGGTCGCTGTCATCCACAAGCTTTACAGTAGTATTCCCTAGTATCCTTTCTTTCCCGTTATCATCGAAAGTTATGGTTGTTCCCTGTACAAAGTAATTTACGATCTTGAGATCGGGATCATCATTTACGAAGGTATAAATATCATCATCCCCGGCTCCCCCGTCGCGGTTAGAAGTGAAAAATCCCTTGGTGGGTGAAAAGAGGAACAAACCAAAGTCATCGGCATTGGAATTAATGGGGCTTCCCAGGTTTTGTACGATCATCTTGCCGCCTTTTCGTTCGGCCTTGAAGATATCGAGATTGCCGAAACCGGGATGTCCGTCGGAGGAAAAATACAAAGTGCCGTCATCGGCGGAATAGGGGAACATTTCATTGCCCGGTGTATTAATTTCCGGCCCAAGGTTTTTAACGTTACCCCAACGGCCCCTGCTGTCGCGTGTGGCAGAGTAAATATCGGTCCCCCCGAAACCTCCGGGACGGTTGGAGGCGAAATACAGGGTTCTTGCATCCGATGAAAGGGAAGGGCTTGAATCCCAGGCATTGGGATCGTTAATTGACATTAACCGGGGCTGTGTCCATTGCCCTCTTCGAAAAGTCGTTATGTAAAGGTCGACATCACGGGTTCCTTTTCTTTTGCCGGTATTCCCCTTGGCGAAGATCATGATATTCCCGTCGGCGGAGAAAGTTACCGAACCCTCATTGGCATCAGGATCATTTATGACCGGATCCAGCGGTTCCAGCGTGCTCATATCGACTCTGGCCCCGGCGGTCTTGACTTTAAATATTTCCGTAAATGGAGTACCGGTGGCTTTATAGATCTTCTCGTTCTGCCGTGAGCTTGCAAAATAAAGATCGCCATTACAGTAAACCGGAGAATATTCCGAATACTTTGAATTAATGGCTTCCAGGTTTTTCACCCGGTAATAGTTTTTTATGCTTTTAATGCGGTTCAGCTCGTCAAGGTTCTGCATTTCCAGGTCGACAAGCTTCAATATTTTTCCTCCTTTGACCCGGGTGCTGAGGTCCTGTATGATCTTGGCCGCTTCATCATATTTGCCGTTTGATTTGTAAGCTTCCGCCAGATAATATTTGACGGTATCATCATCATACCCGTTTTTGATAGCAGCCTGGTAATAGGGCAGGGCTTCCTGGAGCCGGTTGGATAGCCGGTAGGATTCGGCGATATAAAAATTGGCTTCCCCGGCAAGCGAATGTTTTTTCAGTTGCTTCTGGTACATGTCAATTGACACTTCATATTCGCCCCTGTCGAATTTTTTATGTGCCTTTTTCATGGCCAGTTTGTTCAGGTTACAGGAAGTCAGGAAAAGCATAACCAGCAATATGTACGGGAAATTCCTGATCATAAAAAATCAATTTTCGGGAAGATACTTTTTAAGCCAGGATTTACTTACAGGGATTTTCCATTCTGTTTCCATCTGGCTTATCGAGCTTACTAAATTATTAAAAATTATACTGTCACTTCGGATTTCACCCTCATTTATTTGGGATTTGAATTCCTCAAGATTCATCAGGCGAACCGTTTCCTTTTCCCATAAGGCGATGGACCTCCTGTCAAGAAAAGAAATATCAAATTCAGCCTCCAGTTGTTGAATAAAACGCAGGGATTTATCGATGGAACATCCTGAAGCTGAAAATTCATTTTCATCCACCGCCAGTACAAGGAACGTATCAAATAAAACAGCGGTTTTCGCATTTAACGGGGTTCCATGTGCCGACCAGTTTTTAACAAACTCAGCCGTCTTCGCCAGAATTTCCGATTGCTCGGTTTCAGACAATTTTTTCCCGGCCTGGTAGATCCAGACCCTGGCACTCCCCGGTAAACTTTTAATTTCTGTATTCATGCGATCATGTTCTGTGAAAATAAAACGAAAATGCCATATAAATGTTATTCAAAGAAATGTTAAAACACCCCCTGGAATATATGCAAAAATGTTAAATAATCGGCATAATCAGTTAACATGATCCCTTCAACCCAAGAGTTATGAAAACGGATATTTTTATCCTTCCTTCCCCGTCATTTCGCATTTTATGAAACGATATTATCCTGACCTGTAACGGTAATCACCTTTAAGAATTAAAGGATACTCTTTGCCGGACCGGGATACTTTCAAGGGGGTATAATATATTTAAAAATGCCTCAATATGGCTTCCGGGACATTTTTCAGATTGGTTTTGTCACAAAAATAAAATTATATAACTTTGCCGGACTTTTATGGGGTGATGTAGCTCAGATGGTAGAGCAACGGACTGAAAATCCGTGAGTCGGTGGTTCGATTCCACTCATCACCACTGGGAATTGGGACCTTAATCAGGGTCCTTTTTTATTCTATTTATAGCCGATGTAATTCCCCTCAACGTGAAATTCTGCATTCTTTTTTAGATACAACTGTATCAATTTAACCGGGGGTCTTTTAAATGATCTTTCTCCCCAAACCGGGAATGTATTAAGAAGTGGTCCTCCCCGGTCCCTGTTAATGATATCTGTTAGCCGGTATTTATTGCTTAGCCGAATATAAGTTTTTAAAAGACGAGTGATTCTTTTTCAAGGATTCCAAAACCTCACCATTCGGGGATAACTGATCAGCCGATACAGCATCATTTCAAAATTTTTAACCCAGCACGTCCTGTTAATATTATAAGTACCGGGAGTTCAGTAAAATTTCAGGAATTGTTGGACCGGGGGTTAATGTTTTTTACCCTGAAGGTGTTTCAGTTGAATGATTTCCTTTTTATCAAGCAGCCTCCATTTTCCCCTGGGAAGATCTTTTTTGGTAAGGCTGGCGTAGACTACACGATCAAGTTTGGTCACTTTATAATTTAAATGCTCGAATATCCTTCTTACGATCCTGTTCCTGCCGCTGTGTATTTCAATGCCGACTTTTCTTTTATCGGGGGAAACAATGGAAATTTCATCTACCCTTATAAACCCGTCATCAAGATCCAACCCGTTTCGGATGGCAGTCAGGTCGGCTCCTTTAAGCGTCTGGTCTAGTCCGACCTCATATATGTTTCTGACCTGATGTGACGGTTGCGAGAGCTTTTTGGC
>JBJKSY010000144.1:0-5431 GCA_046703645.1 Cyclobacteriaceae bacterium | reverse complement strand
GCGATCGACAGGTTTTTAACAGGGGTGGATCTTTTGGTTCACCGGCAGAAATACACCATTTTCATTGTTATCGGTATCATAATTGTTTTTGCTACTATTGGCATCTTCAAGATCAGGGCGATATCATTCATGGTGGACGATCTGCCTTCCAACAGTGATATACAGCAGGACCTGAAATTCTTTGAAAAGAATTTTAGTGGTATCATGCCTCTTGAAATTGTTATAGATACAGGAAGGAAACACGGTGTGATCACTCCACAGAACCTGGAAAGGGTGAACAAGCTTGAAAAGTACCTGGCATCCATCCCGTCAGTATCCAAACCGATATCGGTGGTAAGCTTCATCAAGGCTGCAAAACAAGCCTTTTATAATAACGACTCAAGCTTTTACAGTTTGCCTACCCGGCAGGAACAGGCATTTATTTTCAGGTATTTTTCCAATAATGCCGAACAATCGAACCTGTTACGATCCTTCATGGATTCGACAGACCAGGAGATGAGGATTTCCATGAAAATGGCGGACGTGGGTTCCCATAAGATGGATGATTTGATCGAAAACAAGATAAAGCCCGAGCTGAAAAAAATATTTGCAGGAACAAATACCACGGCATATGCCACCGGGTCGACATTATTGTTTGTGAAAGGGAATAAGTTCCTGATCTCGAACCTGAAGCAAAGCCTGGTGCTGGCCTTTATCCTGATCTCACTGGTAATGGCGCCGCTTTTCGCGAATAAAAAGATCATTTTATTTTCCCTTATCTCAAACATCATCCCGATGATGATAACCGCAGGCCTGATGGGTTATTCGCATATTCCTTTCAAGCCCAGCACGGCCATTGTCTTTTCCGTCGCATTCGGGATCAGCGTTGATTACTCCATACACTTTCTCGCCAAGTACAGGCAGGAGCTTTTCGCAAATAATTTCTTCGTGCCCCTGGCAGTAAGCAAAACAATCCGGGAAATCGGCACAAGCATGATCTATTCTGCCGTGGTACTATTCGCAGGTTTTGTCATCTTTATCTGGTCCGATTTCGGCGGCACGATCGCCCTGGGCAAGCTGACTTCAACCACTTTGCTTATATCCATGTTTACCAACCTGATCTTTCTGCCCTCCCTGTTGCTCGCCTTTGACAGCGGGAAACGGAAAAAAGGCTACCATCCCCTGATCGACAGTTATGAAGATACTTATGGCGAGGAGGAAGGAGAAGAAATTAACATCGAGTTAATTAAAGTAGATAAAAAAGATACAGAAGCAGCCAAAACTTCTTAAGCTTCGTTTAAATTCATATGGCATCTCAACAAAAATACAGGGAGTATAAGAATATTGATTTCCCCGGACTTGGCAAGGACGTCCTTTCATTCTGGAAAAGCAATCACGTCTTTGAAAAGTCCATGGAGAACAGGAAGGGTTTTCCTGTTTTTTCATTTTATGAAGGTCCCCCGTCCGCCAATGGCACACCGGGTATCCATCACGTCATGGCCCGTACAGTCAAGGATATATTCTGCCGGTTCAAAACCATGGACGGCTACCAGGTGAAAAGAAAAGGCGGCTGGGATACCCACGGCTTACCTGTGGAATTACAGGTGGAAAAAGAACTGGGAATTACGAAGGATGATATCGGGAAAAAGATCTCGATTGAAGAATATAACAATAGGTGCCGCGAAGCGGTCATGAAGTATAAAAAGGAATGGGAAGATCTCACCGAAATGATGGGTTACTGGATCGACCTCGGTGATCCTTATATCACGTTCCACAGGGATTATATGGAATCCGTATGGTGGCTGCTGAAACAATTATATGATAAGGGATTATTGATCCGCGATTTTACCATTCAGCCGTATTCGCCGGCAGCAGGCACCGGTCTAAGCTCCCATGAGCTGAACCAGCCCGGAGCTTATCGCGATGTAAAAGATACTTCCATTACGGCGCAGTTCAGGATCAAAGGCACGGAAAACGATTATTTCCTGGCCTGGACCACTACTCCCTGGACATTGCCCGGTAATTCCGCTCTTGCCGTCGGGAAATAAATTAATTATGTCAAGATCAGCACTTTCAATCCATATACCTTCCTGCCTGTAAATGTGATCATTGCCAGGGACCGAATACCGGCTTACTTCCAGGAAAAGGACAAGGATCTTGATTTTTCCGATTATAAGGGCGGAGAAAAAAATATTCCGTGGAAGATCGTGAAGGAAATGAAAGGGAGCGACCTGGAAGGGTTGGAATATGAACAACTGATGCCATACATTCCACTGCCTCATCCCGCTTTTACAGTAATTTCCGGTGATTTTGTAACCACCGAAGATGGTACAGGGATCGTGCATATGGCACAGGCCTTCGGCGCTGACGACTTCCGGGCAACCCGCGACAAGGGAATTCCGGGGATCTACGTAAAGGATGAAAACGGGGATGATGCCCCGATCGTTGACAAGCAGGGAAGGTTTGTGAAGGAAATCACCGATTTTGCCGGGATGTTCGTGAAAAACTACGACGATCATGACGAAAACGACCCGGATTATAAACCGGTGGACGTGAAGATCGCCATAAAGCTTAAGGAAGAGAACAAGGCATTCAGGGTTGAAAAATTCGTCCACAGCTACCCGCATTGCTGGCGGACAGACAAGCCCATTCTTTACTATCCGCTTACTGCCTGGTTCGTTAAAACAACGGCTTTCAAGGAAAGGCTCGCCGAATTGAACAAGACCATCAACTGGAAGCCGGCTTCAACGGGAACCGGCAGGTTCGGGAACTGGCTTGAGAATCTCGTCGACTGGAACCTTAGCCGTTCCCGCTACTGGGGAACTCCCCTTCCCATCTGGGTAACCAGGGACCGTAAAGAGGAAAAATGCATCGGTTCGGTCGGGGAATTAAAAGACGAGGTCGCGAAAGCCATAAAGGCAGGAATAAAACAAAAGCCCGTCACCGATGATATTGACCTCCACAGGCCGTATGTTGATGAAATAATTCTTGTGAGCGATTCCGGGAAACCCATGTACCGTGAACCTGACCTGATCGATGTCTGGTTCGATTCGGGTTCCATGCCTTATGCCCAGTTGCATTACCCATTTGAGAATAAGGAAATTTTCGAGAAGAATTTCCCTGCCGATTTCATTGCTGAAGGAGTTGACCAGACAAGGGGATGGTTCTTTACCCTTCATACCATTGCCGGTCTTGTTTTTGACAAGGTCGCCTTTAAAAATGTGGTTTCTAACGGTCTTGTATTGGATAAGGATGGGAACAAAATGTCAAAACGGCTGCATAATTCAATTGACCCGTACGAGATCATTTCAAAATACGGCGCCGATGCAGTGCGCTGGTATATGATCACCAATTCCAATCCATGGGACAACCTTAAGTTCAATCCTGAAGGGGTGTCGGATGTGACCAGGAGATTTTTCGGCACGCTTACCAATACCTACTCCTTCTTTGCATTATATGCGAATCTCGACGGATTCACCTTCAGTGAGAAGGAACTAAGCATATCGTCAAGGATCGAAAGCGACCGATGGATATTATCAAAACTTAATTCACTGATCGGTGAGGTTCATTCGGCATACGAAGATTATGAACCCACGAAAGCGACACGTATAATTCAGGATTTTGTAATTGACGATCTCAGCAACTGGTACGTCAGGCTGAACAGGAAAAGATTCTGGAAAGGAGATTACCAGGAAGATAAAATTTCTGCATACCAGACTCTTTATACCTGCCTGAACATCATTGCCAGGTTAATGGCGCCGGTAGCTCCCTTTTATGCGGAATTCCTGTTCAGGGATCTCAACGAAGTTACAGGTTTGGAAAAATCCGGTTCTATCCACCTGACCGATTTTCCGAAACCGGATCTTTCCTGTATTGACAGCGGGCTGGAAGAAAGAATGACCCTGGCCCAGAATATTTCCTCGCTGGTTCATTCACTCCGCAAGAAACATAAGATCAAGGTACGCCAACCCCTTTCGAGGATACTGGTACCTGTTCTGAATAAGGGAACCAGGGAAAATATCGCTTCGGTTGAAAATATTATTCTCAGTGAAGTCAATATTCGTAAAATTGAATATATTGATGACACATCCGGGATCCTTGTAAAAAAGATAAAACCCAACTTTAAAAAGCTGGGAAAGGAATACGGGGCCATGATGAAGGAAATAGCAGCGGCCGTGAGCACTTTCGGCCAGGAAGACATCGCCCGCCTGGAAAAAGAAAAGCACATTACCCTTAATCTTAATTCCGGCAGGGAAATAGGACTTACCCCTGATGACGTGGAGATTTCTTCAGAGGATATACCAGGCTGGTCGGTGGCAAGTGAAAACGGACTTACGGTAGCCCTGGATATTACCATAACCGAAGAGCTGAAAAAAGAAGGCATAGCACGGGATATCGTTAACCGGATCCAGAACCTCCGGAAGGATATGGGCCTGGATGTGCAGGATAAAATAAAAATATACGTTGAAGATAAAAATAAGCTGGTAAGAAATGCTCTTGAATCGAATAAGGATTATATATGCACAGAAACCCAGGCATTGGAGCTTGGTTTCCTTAAAAATATTCCCGACGGCAAGGTCATTGAAATGGATGATATGGAAATCATCCTCAAAATCGAATCCTGACAAGCAATATCAATGAAAAAATATTTAAAATATTTTCTTATTACCCTGTTTGTAATTCTCATTGATCAGACGGTCAAGCTCCTGGTCTATTATAATATGGACATGGGGATTGTAGGTCAGATAAAAATTTTCGGTGACTGGTTTAAATTGCATTATACGATCAACCCCGGCATGGCTTTCGGAATGCAGATCGCATCCCATAACGGGAAATTGCTGCTTACCCTGTTCAGGCTTATAGCAATGGGAGGTATTGCTTATTATCTTATCTACCTGGTAAAAAAAGATGTACATCCCGGGTTGATCTGGTGTGTGGCTTTGATTCTGGGCGGAGCAATAGGAAACCTGATCGACAGTATGTTTTACGGTGTTTTGCTGCACAATGCCCCAATCGGTGCTCCTACTCCCTGGTTTCACGGTCAGGTAATAGATATGTTTTATTTCGATTTATGGGAAGGCCGTGTGCCCGACTGGATCCCGTTCATCGGAGGGAATTATATGGCCTTATGGCCGATTTTCAATGTTGCAGATGCATCCATTTTTATAGGGGTCACCATAATCCTCCTGCGGCAAAAGGTATTTTTCAGTGAAAGAAAAACCAGGCAGGTAACATTGGATAGTCCACAGGAGGAAAACCTGAACACCGGAGAAGCCGCCAACCAATCGTCTCTCCCCGGTCACGAGAATATGTAGGGTTCACTTCTATTATTTTAAATTTCTATAACCGAATAATATTTTATTTTGCCGATGAAAATCAATTTCTATTTATCCTGGCTGATAATGAAATTGAGCTTCATACTGCCGTTTTATTTTATTTTTGACTTTTCGTG
>JBJKSY010000143.1:0-4575 GCA_046703645.1 Cyclobacteriaceae bacterium | reverse complement strand
ATGCAATGCCTTGATGATTCAAAGATGAAACCCCAGGTATCCGAAAATATCGAAGAGATCCGCTGGATGACGTCAAAGGATATCAACCAGGCACTGTATAACAGTTATTCCTCAATTCGTCATGTGTTTCGCAAATATTATAAATTGAAGAAAGATTCAGATCTTATAAGGTAAAAAGACCCCAATATCTCCCTTATATCGGTGTACCTCCCGAATGAAAGAAGAATTGATGGCCGCGAACTTCGGTGAAGTGATAAGGAATACAGATTCCAGGTAATCATTGAGGTACCTGTTCACTTGCGCAATACTGTTTTCATATTCGAAATCCGTTGTATTTCGAAGACCTCGCAGTAAAAAATTGGCATTATGTTTCTTAGCCAGGTTGGCCGTGAGTTCATTATAGGAAATTATTTCAATCCTTGAGTTGTCCTTAAAAGTCTCATGTATCTTTTCCATCATCATCTCCATGGGAAAATAACGTTCTTTCAGGCTGTATTTGCCGATGGCTATGATGATTTTGTCAAAAAGCTTGAGTCCCCTGTTTACAATATCGAAATGCCCGGTCGTAAAAGGATCGAACGAACCCGGGAAAATGGCAATCCGTTCCATAATTAATCGATTAATGATAAACTGAGTAGGTCGAAATACTGATGTTCGGGGATCTGGTCAAATACATACCCCATTTTAAAATGCCCCGGCCTGTGTCCCAACTGAAGGGTTGGGTAACGGTTTTTCAATTCAGTATAGTAATGGGACTGGGCGCCAATATATCCCCAAAGCATCATGTGGTCGTTTTCGCTGTCAAGATTCTGGTTTCCGTTCACCAGGTCAATATATTTCTGATAATCCTCAAATTTGCTGACCGGGAACAGGTTGTAAAACCTGAGATCGTTTTCCTTGAAAATGGTTTGATGAAAACCGAACCGGTCTACATAAATGCAATTATAGTTTCCTCCTGCATTCTTCAATAGAGCATCGAAGCCCTTAATAAAGCTTGCACAATGAGGAAGTATCCTGTATTCCGCTTTCGGATAGGTGGTCCGGATCAGTTCCAGGATATCTTTTTCTATGCCGTAAACAATGGTAATATCAAGATCGTCAAGGGCATAGGTTTGTGTATCTACCTCCCTTAAGGAGGGGGTGTTAATATCAAGGTAAACCGATGTATTGGCAGTATCGACCAGGTTATGGGGCACCAGCGAAAATTTCTTGTTTTTGAAGGCCACTTTAACCTCATTCCAGAAATTAGCCAGCAGCAGATGATGGTCATGGAAGATCAGGCGGTAACGTTCCAGCCTGTCATGAATGTCGGTTATGCCGGGGAGTATGTAATCTTCAAGAAGGAGAATCTTCTTTTCTTCTGTATCGAAAACTGCAACCTGAAGGTCATTGAGTCCCAGAAGCAATAAGAGATCATACCTCTCAAGACTGTCAATACTGAAAGAGGGATCTTTTTCTCTTTTGAGGAGTTTAAATTTTTGATCTCCTGAGGACAAATGTTATTCCCAGTTACCTGAAGTGGTCACTTCATCCCTTGAGCCAACTCTCAAGGCATTTTCATTGTTATTTGCTCTTCTGGCCGGGTTAATCGGATCTGAGTCCTTTACTTCAAAAACATCAACTTTTACACCGCTTTTATCGATCTTGCCGGCATAGATAGAAAACTTTTTACCGGATCCCGGTATAATAGGCAAATTCTGGATATCGGTGATATCGGGGTATTTATTATCCTGCATTTCGGCAATGGTAGCTCCCTTGTTTACCTTATCACCAGGTTTATAGTACACATGGGTAACCTTACCGTTATATTGGGATTTGTATTTCAATAATTTTTCACTGGTTTGCATTGTATAGACCTGGTACCCTATGGAAATGTCATCACCGGGTTTTATGCTGATAGAAACAAGGGTTCCGGAGTCGGAAGCGGTTACAAGGTTGGTAGCAGTAAACACATAGTTCTTTGCAGGCATTGTCCCGACCGTGTCAATATGTACGATAACCTGCTCATCTCCATAGGCTTTCGGAATAATTTCCTCCCTCCTGTTCGTGATATAAATTTTGCCACTATCCAGGAAACTGATCAATGAATCCCAGTTGGACGTATATCTTCCGTAGATCTTCTGAAAAGCAAGTTCTGTATCGCGTATGAGCTTGAGCTTTTCAATTACGCTTGCTTCGACCGCATCTATCTTTTTCTGCTGATCCAGATCAGATTTTATGCTATTAAAAAGATAATACCCCAACGACAGGGCAATGAGGAAAAATACTATCGATAGAATTCTTGTGACCATGATAAGCTTTATTTAACACGCAATAATAAATATTTTAGTATTAATAATGCAATTAAATCAGCCGATTTTCCCTTTTATTCCGTTATAATAGAACCCATTCTTTTGAATAATGTTTTCAGGTCCCGATCCATCCCAAAAAATACAGTGAAGTTGCCGGCGTTCTATTTTCTCCAGTTCTTCGGGTCCTAAAAATACAATTTTTTCCAATATCTGGCCTTCTTTCCCCATTTCCGGGTCGGTTCCGGTTTTCAGAATACCACCCTGCCTTGTAACCTCGAAAAACAGTTCAATGGCATGAAGGGGGGCATTCAGGTATTCATTCACAAAGAGAAACCTGTCCACCCTTATTTTAAGGCCCGTTTCTTCAAGAAATTCCCTTTCCAGGTTCTTCTCGGCAGATTGTCCGAAGATCATTCCCCCGCCGGGTATTGCCCATAAATAGCCCGTTTCCCCCAGGGATTTATGCAAGGCCATTAATATCCTGCCGTTTTCTATAAGAACCCCGCATACCCTGATCCTGATCCTGTTCCCGAATTTTTTGATGATTTCAGCTTCCATGGTTTCCTGGACTTGATCCGGAAAAGTAACTTTGAATAAATATCCCCATTGCCAAAGATATCAAGTATCATCGAAAACCGGTTCCCTTACCTGCCTACACCGGGACAAAGAAAATTATTCCTGCTTTTTGATAAACTTATTGAAAACCGTACAGCGAAGCCGACCCTGCTTATCCGGGGATACGCCGGTACCGGTAAAACCACCTGCATCGCGGCTTTGGTAAAAACACTTCCGTTGTTTAATTTCCGTTCACTACAGTTGGCGCCTACCGGAAGGGCAGCCAAGGTGGTATCAGCGTATTCGGGGCGATCGGCCTTTACCATTCATAAGATCATATATAAAAGACTATCGGATAAGGATTCCGGTGAATTGCATTTCTCATTACAGAAGAATTCACACAGGAATACAATATTCATCGTTGATGAGGCATCGATGATAACCGAAGATCCATCCCGGGAAAATAACGTTCTGGGAGACCTTATAGATTATGTTTTTCAACAGGATTCCAATAAACTGATACTTATCGGGGATGATGCCCAGCTTCCCCCGGTCGGAAAAATGTTCAGCGGGGCTTTGGATGTAAACAACCTGACGTTTAACTACGGACTCAGTGTTACCGGCACCGCACTTACTGAGGTCGTAAGGCAGGAAAAAGATTCGGGCATCCTAGATTATGCCACCGTGCTCCGTTCACATATAGAGGTTAAACACAATACCGGTAATCCGCTTAGGACAAATTACCCGGACCTGGTAAGGATCAGCAGTATGGATGTGGAAGAATCCCTGCAAAAGGCGTATCATGATATGGGTGTATCGCAAACAGTGTTGATTTGCCGGTCAAATTATGAAGCCGTGTCGCTGAACCGATTCATCCGGAGTAAGATTCTTTATCATGAAGAAGAGCTTGAAGCCGGCGATTCGGTCATGATCGTTAAGAATAATTATTACTGGCTTCCCGATGACAGCAAAATGTCGTTCCTTGCAAACGGCGATTTTGCCGAAGTATTGAGAATCAGAAATCAGGAAGAGAAATTCGGGCTCAGGTTCGCTGACCTGGTATTACGTATGGTCGATTACCCTGATCAGGAACCCATTGAAGCCAAAGCGATCCTGGATACTTTATATTCCCATACGGCTTCTCTTTCAATTACTGAAATAAAGGAACTTCAGCAGCGAATTAATCAAATCGAGCCCGGATATTCCCGGCGTGAATCGGAAAACAATTACCGGAATGATCCGTACCTGAATGCCCTCCAGATAAAATTCACCTATGCCGTCACCTGCCATAAGGCACAGGGAGGGCAATGGCCTTCAGTATTTATAAAACAGCCCGGCATGAAAGAGCCTAATACCGGCCAGGGTTACCTAAAGTGGCTTTATACCGCTGTTACACGTGCCACGGAAATTTGTTATTTTATTGATTTTTCGGATTCTATTTTTTATCTTGACCGGCCCTGAATAACAATTCTGATCTGATTTTTGGGTAGGGTGCCGGGACTACAGTCTATGCAAGATCAGCTATGAACAGAATGGCGACGCGGGCGAATGAACTGTTATTTTTTAAATCAATTTTTTTTATGAAAAACCAGATAAAGATTTTAATCGTATTGCTATGTTGTGCTTTTTTTTCATCCCGGGTATCAGCTCAGAAACCGCCAGTGAAATTCGGTTCGGTATCGATGGACGAAATGCAGATGAAAGATTATGAAAAGGAGCCGGGAGCTCC
>JBJKSY010000142.1:0-3651 GCA_046703645.1 Cyclobacteriaceae bacterium | reverse complement strand
GTATTTGGATGTAAATAAGATATCAAGGTATTCCAACTTTTCAGTTGAATTCAGTGTCTATTAAATTAACCGAATCAAAGATTGATGAGTATCACTATTTGGTTTCTAAATTTTACGAAAAGAATGAGATCACTTTTATCTTTTATACTATTAGGTTTAATGATTTTAACCGGCTGTATTTATTCAAGTGTATCCAATGAAACCATTTCGGATCGGACGTTTTCGCTGAATGATACAATTAAAATAAAAAACTTTACTACCCTTATTTCAGAAGATAATAAATTAAGTCTGAAAATGGATTCCGTACCTGAGGATTCAAGATGCCCGACGGGAATGGAATGTTTCTGGTCTGGAAATGCCGTTGTAAGATTTTATTTCGGGAACAATAAAAGGCTTAGGGTATTTGCATTAAACACTACAACAAGGAAAGACACTATCATACTAGGATACAACATTAAACTTTTATCATTAACGCCCTATCCTGAATCTTATAAAAGAATTAATCAGAAGGACTATTATGCCTTAGTAACTATCAGGAATCAATGATCCGGAATACCTGGAGAATTTGTTTTTTAATGCCTACAGATTCATAATATAATTATACAAACCGACAGCTCCCGTGTAGGAAATAATAAGTGAAAATGCAAGTGAAGCAAGAAGCATTAAATTCAAAAACCATGAAGCCTTATATTTTCCCATGAGAGATTCCTTGTTGATCAGAAGAAGAATCCCGCTTATCACCAGCGGAAGGATGAATACATTCGGGATCTGTGTTGCGATCTGTGCCATCACCGGGTTGGCTCCCAGAACAGGCACTGCCAGGCCGATCAGACAGGCAACGGCCGTAAGAACCCTAAAAGTCGGGGAGCTGGTATCCATTTTTCCCTGCCGGTAATCACCGATTAGCAATGGAAGAACCATCAATATCGGAAATACAGAGGAAAGCCCGGCACTCATAGCGCCGAACATGAAAATGATCACCGCGAATTTACCTGCAAAAGGTTTTAGGGCATAGGCCATATCCAGGACTTTTACTACCACTTTCCCGCTATGGAAAAATGCTCCGGCGGCCGCGATCATAATGGAAGCGCTTATCAGGAACATCAATATAGCCGATACCAGTGCATCATTTCTTTGATCTTTTACATGTTCCTTATCCCATCCTTTTTCTTTTATAATGAGGGGTCTGACAATAAATGTGGGAGCAGCCATGGTGGTACCGACAAATGCAGCTACCATAAGATTTCCGCCAGCCGGTATGGAAGGAATGAATCCTGCGGCTATTTCTGCAGGTGAGGGCAGGACTATAAACATAGAAAGGAAAAAGGCAATCCCCATGACTGTCACGAAAACAACCAATAATTTTTCGAAGAAAGAATACTTCCCTACCCATAAAAATCCATACATAACGAGGAGCATGGCAAGGGCGATACCCAATACAGCCCTGTAATTATTTTCAGTGAAACCCGGGAAATAAAGTCGTGCGACCTCATAGATAGCATTGCTCGTCAGCCCGAGGATTCCCGATAAGGCACTCCATTGTCCCATAACAATGCCGATAATCGTTAAAACAGCCCATAATTTTCCCCATTTGAGTTTATTCTTAAAACTGTAGATAGCAGTACTGCCGGTCACTGCAGCGAACCGGCCATATGATTCCATTAATATCCAGGAAAAGAAGGCGCTTAAAAACAATACCCACAGCAACTTCATTCCAAACTGGCTTCCCGATTTGATCATTGAAGTAACGCTTCCCGTGCCGATCGTATAGCCAATACAGAATATACCGGGTCCCACCGAAAGCAGGATGAGCCATACTTTTCTGAATATATTGGAATTTGTCTTCTTCATATGAAAAGCTCTAAAATCCCAATTTAAGAATATCGGAATCAGTTTTATCTAAATCATATTATTATTGAATCAGGGTCCTGTCGTTTTGTGCGCTTTCGTAATAATCGAAATGATTACCGAGCTTTTCCATGAGTGGAAGTGTTATACGGTCGAGTTCCGATTTGATATCTTTATTCAAAGGGTTTCCAGCAGCTTTTACATTAGCTTCCAGTTCCTGTATATTGCGGGATCCGACAAGGGAACAGGTTATGGCTGGATTTTCAAGGACCCACTGAACAGCAAGTTCGGCCAGTGGCAGACCGGTATCAGTACTTATACGGCGAATATTCTTTAATGCGAGTTCCGTTTCCTCTTCAGCACCTTCTTCCCCGTGCCTGCATTCTTTTGTCCTTTTATAATTAAAATGACGGGTTCGCCGCTGCCAGGCCGGGATATCATCAAACGAAGGGTAAAGATCTGACAGAATTCCCTGAAGCAGCGTCATATATCCGATAACACCAATACCATTTTTATAGCATGTGGGCAATATATCGTATTCAATGGCCCTGCATAAAAGATTATATGGAAGCTCGTTGACTGCAATTTCGTCAGCCGGAAAATCTTTCAGGTAATCAACGCTGAAATTACTTACCCCGAAATATCTGATTTTACCCTGTTGTTTTAAAAAATATAATCCTTCCCGCACCTCAACCATGCCGGGCGCGTTTTCAATGACCTGTATATCATCGGTAAAATGCCTTATAGAACGGTGATTTACCGGCCAGTGGATCATATACAAATCGATATAATCGGTTCCCAGCCTCTGCAATGATTCTTCGCAATGCAGGATGAGATTATTCCTTTGACAATTCGAGGGGCTTACTTTCGATCCGATAAATATCCTGTCCCTGGAGATCCCTCTTATAGCCTGTCCCAGCGAAAGCTCGCTTCTTCCTTCATTATAGGCCTCGGCCGTATCGAAATAATTTATGCCGTGATCAACCGAAGCATGCACAACATCCTCCACATCATCCTGATCCTGTTTACCCCAATATTCGCCGCCACCGAATGACCAGCAGCCGGTCCCGATCACGGATAATTCAATCCCTGAATTCTTGCAGATACGTTTTTGCATATTGGCAGGCAGAAAAGAATTCCTGTTTTTTACTGCGATGAAATTCTATGTATGAATATAATTAAAGCACCCGGCAGGTATACCAGGAATCAGTTTTTTATGCATCTCACATAGAATCCGTTCGCCTTGTCGGCGATTCGTATGTCGAGATCAGCGGATTTATAATTCAAATAACCGAAGTAGATATTTCCTGCTACATTTGAACTGGAGCTCCACCAGTAACCGCCAATCCGAATAAAATTGAATGTGCCGTTAAAGCTCCGGTATCCGCCGGCAAGCGCTGAAAACCCGGTCTGGTTATTTGCACCTGTATTCGGCGGACGCCAATATTCAGATCCCGGTACCTTAAGCCTGCCACCTGAATTTACAGAAGTTCTAAGGTAATTATTCAATTGAATCCACTCAACATAACTTGGCACATGCCATCCGACAGGACAGAGTTTATCCGTTTCAACCGTCCGCCAGTTATACAATGCGCCGAATTCATTCTTATATTTACTCTCGTTATTATACCACGAATAGGCCGGCGAAGTCAGACCCGCCCAGTTGTCGTAAGAAGTTACTTCCTGAATAGGGGTGCCATCATTCAATTTTGTGGTTTTCAGGTTTTCCTTCATCCACACCTGTTTTCCGATCTTTACCGAATGATACCTGTTCCCGTCTGCATCCTTCACTGAATTGCATCC
>JBJKSY010000141.1:0-1793 GCA_046703645.1 Cyclobacteriaceae bacterium | reverse complement strand
GTCGGGAGCATGCTTCATCATGAGATCAGAAATGACAGAAATTACCGGTTTACAGATCCTGAAAAATCCCTGAAAATGAATTCAGGAACTTTCCTCCTTCCGGGGTACGACGAGTATATGGTAGGCTACAGCAACAGGGGTGATATCATGGAAAGCGATCGACTGAAAAAGGAATATCACGGGCTTGTAACTCCCAAAGTCATAATTAACGGAATGATCTCCGGGACATGGAAACGGGCCCTTACCCGTGAATTTATTTCGTTCGATATTAAATTATTTCCGGAATCCCGGAAGGTCCCGGCGGATCCGATCCTTAAATCTGCAGCGCACCTTGCGAAATTCACAGGACTGGAACCCCGGGTTAAATTCAGATAATATGAAAAAGTACAGACTCCTGATTATTAATTCCACTATTCTGTTCATTGCAGCCACAATCACCGAAATGACAATGCATGAATGTGGTCACTTTCTTGCCGGTATAGCCGAAGGTGCACAGGGACTATCTCTTCATCATAATTATGTAAATTATAATGATGATCTGTTTCCCAGGGTGCCGAAGATCCTGATCGCTGCGGCAGGACCATTCGTATCCCTGCTCATCGGGATAATCTTTCACTTCATTTGTTCACGCAATGTACGACGGAACCTGACATTTCTTTTTGAACTGTATATGTCAGTGTTTGGTTACATCGGTTTTTTCGGATACCTGATGATAGCCCCGTTTTTTATTGAAGGCGATACCGGTTTCATTTGCCACGCACTGGGGTTCCCGCTCTGGCTGACCGGCATGTTGGCTTTTTCAGGGATGATCCTGCTTTACCTATTAATCAGGAGCCTTACTCCCTATTTCGTTGAAATGGGTACACCTGAAATCATTTCAGAACCGCCTGAAAGAAGGAATTTCATCTATTCTCTGATCCTTATCCCCCTGGGTTGCGGCATAGTAGTTACTACGCTTCTTAACCTGCCTGTCCCAACAACGCTGAGCCTGATAGCTCCTCTATTCAGCCCCTTTACCCTTATGTGGACTTTTGGACTTGCCATTCATAAAAACTATCCTTCCAACCGGTATAATATAAATCTTGCGGGCCTGAACAGACTGAGCCCGGGATTGTTCTTCCTGACAGGTATTATTATCCTCATCAACCGCCTTCTTGTTATTGGAATTTATTATCATTGACACCGGATATAGCAAAGTGCCCAGAATTTAATTCAGTTCTCAATCCTTAAACCTGGTTAATTCCGAGATTATGATAAAATCTTCAAGATCGAAAGTCAAAAGAATTCCCGATCGCGCGATATATGACCGTGAATCGGTCTATTGTATTCTTGATAAGGAATTCCTTTGCCATGTCGGCATAATTTACGAAAATCAGCCGGTAGTGATCCCAACCCTTTTCGGGAGGAAAGGTGACTTTATTTATATCCATGGTGCTTCCGTAAGCCGACTCATCCGCCAGTTGGAAATTAAAATCGACGTTAGCATCTCGGTGGCCTGTGTCCATGGTATTGTGCTTGCCCGATCGGCTTTTCATCATTCGATGAATTATGAATCCGTGGTTATTTTCGGGAAAGGCGAACTGGTTCCGGATGATGAAAAAGAATCGGCGCTGAACATCATTTCAGAGCATATACTTCCCGGCCGGTGGGATGAAGTAAGAAAGCCCAACCGTAAGGAGTTGAAAGCAACCAAGGTAATCAGGATAAGCATTGACGAAATTTCAGGGAAGGCCAGGACAGGAGGACCTAAAGACGAAAAAAGCGATATGGCCCTGGATGTATGGGCGGGAATT
>JBJKSY010000140.1:0-2316 GCA_046703645.1 Cyclobacteriaceae bacterium | reverse complement strand
CCTTATCCAGGCCAATATCCACTGCCTCCCATTTGCCCGTAAAAATCTCATTATCAGGAATAAAAAAGGCGGGTTTGGGTACCTGGAATGTAATAGTGTTTTCTGGATGTACAACAGAATCACCCATCGCCGGCTCATCGACGGGAAGTCCGGAGGCAATATCAATGGAAAAAATTCTGGCTCCGCTCACATTGATCCTGTCAATGACTTGCCGGTGGATACCTGCAACAGGTCTTGTCAGGCCGGAACCAAAAATGGCATCAATGATCACTTCGGAACCATCCAATTCCGGGATATCCCCTTCCTCCCTGATGATTGCAATTTTAATTTTCCCATCCAGTCTTTTGAGATTAACCATGAAATCCGGCGAGCCCTTCCCGGGATCACCTGTTACGCAGACCCTGACCGGGAATCCCTTTTTCATTAGAATCCGGGAAACGGCAAGACCGTCGCCGCCGTTATTCCCCGTGCCGCAGAATGTGACCACCGGGGTTCCGCTCTCAATATTCCGGGTAAACGCATTGACAAAGGCCTGGGCCGCCCTTTCCATCAGATCGATGGAAGCGATTGGCTCATTGGCTATCGTATATGCATCTGCTTCCCTTATTTCCCGGGCCTGGAGAATTTTCATCTGGATATATTAAAAGGAAACTGATAAAAAAATCTATTCCTGTACAGGAAAAACATTACCCGTATTTTTTAATTCGGGTAATGTTTGGAGAAATAATCTGCGTGAACTGTTTAGCTTGAAAATTTTGGTTCAAGCTCCTTTATTATCTTCTGGAGATCCTCATCATTGACCTCCTTCTTTTTATCAGCCAATTCTATGAACTTTTCATAGATCATATTCATGTCATACTTTTCGAAGGTATAGCCCAGTCTCTCCAGTCTGTATAACAGGGCATGCCTGCCGCTTCTTGCGGTCAGTACTATGCTGGCAGGAGTAGCACCTACGGCTTCAGGGTCAATAACTTCATAATTCTCGCGGTTCTTGATCCATCCATCCTGGTGAATTCCTGAAGAATGCAGGAAAGCGTTTCTGCCGACAATCGATTTATTGGGCTGCACAGGCATTCTCATGAGCCGGGAAACCAGGTCACTCGTGGGAACCAGTTTCGGGGTTCTAATTCCCGTTTCAAGGCCCAGGTGCTTATGGCTGTAAAGGATCATAACCGTTTCTTCCAGCGAAGTATTACCGGCTCTTTCTCCAACTCCATTCATGGTAACTTCTGCCTGGCGGGCGCCGTTTACGAGTCCGGCAATTGTATTGGAGGTGGCAAGTCCCAGGTCGTCATGGCAATGGATAGCTATAGTGACCTTGTGAATATTCGGGACCTGTTCCATGATATATTTGATTTTTTCTCCGAATACCCAGGGAAGGTTATACCCCGTGGTATCAGGGATATTGACCACAGTTGCACCTGCGTCGATCACGGATTCAATCAGGTTGCAAAGATATTCGAGGTTGGCCCGGCCGGCGTCTTCCGCATAAAACTGCACATCTTCCACCTTTTTCTTGGCATACTTTACTGCAGCCACTCCCTGTTCCAGGACCTTATCCCGGGTGGATTTCAATTTGGTATAGATATGAAGATCGGAGCAACCGATACCGGTATGTATTCTTTTTCTTTTGGCCAACTTAAGAGAATCCGCGGCAACATCGATATCCCGTTCGAGGGCCCTGGTAAGTCCGCAAATAATGGGTTCTTTTACAACTTTGGTGATTTCAACTACGGAATTAAAATCACCCGGGCTGGATATCGGAAACCCTGCTTCGATTATATCAACACCCAAATTTTCGAGTGCCCTGGCGATTTCGATTTTTTCCTCAGTATTAAGCTGGCATCCGGGTACCTGCTCGCCATCGCGGAGAGTGGTGTCAAAAATGTATACTCGATCGTTCATTAAGTGATTTTTGTTAATTGAATGAATAATTATATTATAATTATCGCAATATTATGCAATGATAAACCAGTTAAGTTAATTTTTTTTCCAATAAAATGGAAATCAAAGGTATCTATTCTCCGGCAGGATCGTTAATTACCCCGTTAAATATGATCCCTCCGGTTGATTCTTCCATGATTATTACAATAAATGGCCTGTCGAGAATGATCTGTGCATTTCCCGGGCCTGTTTTGACGGAACCATTCTCGCTGAGGCTGTCCGGAGAGTATGTTTTAAAGGATATAGATGATTTGTGTATAAAATCGGATATAAATATTTCCCGGTTGTCAAAGTAGGAACTTACGGCGCTGACAGGCTCAGATATGCCTAATTGCGGAAACACTTTTTTAAGACTTATTTCCTTCCTGATCG
>JBJKSY010000139.1:0-4284 GCA_046703645.1 Cyclobacteriaceae bacterium | reverse complement strand
GCATTACACTGTCCCATTCTCAGATAGACCTCACGTGAATCATTTCCATTATTAATGGATTCCTGGTACCAGGAAATTGCCTGTTCATAATTGTGCATGGCAAAATCACAATCGCCCATTAATGAATAGGTTCCGCCGGTTGCCTGGTTCCTGGATTCAAGTGCGCGGCAATCCGCAAGACTTCCGGTATAATCCCCGGTTAAGTAACGGGCGTAGGCACGGTTATCCAAAGCCTTATTATAATCGGGATTCAATTCCAGGGCTTTATCGTAATCTGTTATAGCCGCCTTATAATTTCCAAGCAGGAAATATGCTTTCCCGCGGTTATTGAAGACAACAGGATCCTTTGTACCCAGGCTGATGGCGGAATCATAATCCGAAATGGAAGAAAGGTATTGTTTCAGCATGAACCGGCTATCGCCCCGGTTAGCGAATGCTTCCATGTAATCAGGTTTTAACTGAATGGCTTGTGTAAAATCCGTTATAGATCCCGGATAATCCTTTTGCTCGAAATAGCATAATCCCAGGTATCGGTAAATGGAAGGATCCCTTGAACCGAGATTGAATGCCTTCTGCAAATCGGCAATAGCCCCTTCATAATTTTTTAACTGGTACTTGGCAACTCCCCGGTTTGTAAATAGCACCCTGTCGAATTCACCCGCCGCAACTGCCTGATCGAGTTCACGAATGGCGAGCTGATAATTACCGGTATAAAAGTGCGCATTCCCCAATCCATAAAAAACCCTGCCATTTTCAATCCCCATGGAGCGGGCCCGTTGAAATTCATCGATAGCGCCCTTGTAATCTCCTGAATCGTATTTTTCATAACCCTGCAAAACGAAAATTGTACGTTGTGCCCGGCTGATATCATAAGCGCGTTGTATATCCTGATTCCCTCTTTCTTCATCATTCATTGCTTTTCTGGCGCGTCCCCGGTTATAATAAGCCTCTACGAATCCGTTATCGAGGCTTATTGCCTGGGTAAAATCGCTGATAGCCTTACTGTTTTGTTTGTCACCTGCATAAGCCAGTCCGCGCCGGTTAAAAATGTCGGCATCCTTAATGCCCGACTGAATGGCCTTTGTAAAATAGCCGGCTGCATCCGTATATTTTGCCGAGGCCATTGCTATTATGCCCAGATCTTTATACACGAGTGAATCCGCCATTCCTTTCCGGACGCTGACCTGTAGATCGGAATCCGCTGCAGGATATTCCTGAAGCATAAAATCCGCCAAACCCTTGTAATAAAAGATTTCCGGTTTTGCGAGGCCGGATTTCATGGCAGCAGACAGGTCTGATATGCATCCTGAATAATTCCGCAGCTTGTAGTTAACCAAACCGCGCAAGCCCAGGGTTGAGCCGTTTTCATATCCCCCGGCAATGGCATTGTCCAGGTTCTTCAGAGCAGGATCATAAGAGCCCCTGTTATATTGTAAATCAGCCAGGTAATACCAGGCCTGTGGATTCCTGATGCTTGCGGCTTCAGCAGCACTCGTCAGATCATAAAAGGCGAGATCTTTCTTTCCCATTTCGTAATTGGCCATGCCCCTGATTTCCCGGATATCATTTTCTCCGGCTCCCAGTTGTGCGGCCTTTTCAAGGGTCTGGGTCGCCTGCTGCGTTTCTCCTTTTCGGAATTCCGCCGAACCCAGATTAAGATAAGGTATATACCATGAAGGTCTTAGCGTGATAGCCCTGTTGAATTGAGTTTCGGCATTTTCCAAATCGCCTTTCCTGAGAAGCGCTTCACCCAGGCTATTATGTGTCGACGCATTGTCAGCCCCTTTATCGATACCTTCCCTGTAAAACCTGACAGCTTCATCCGTTGAATCCAGATTCATATAAACCGAAGCCAGTGAAAGTATCACTGTAGTATCACCGGATCCCAACTGGTATGCTTTTCTCAGATCATTCATCGCCTTGGGAAAATCTCCGTTCCCCAGGTGAGCCCTCCCTGCCAATGCCCACAACATGGCATTTGCGGAATCTTTCATGATCCGGCCGGAGATCAGGTCTGCGGCCCTGTCAAATTCTTTTTCATGCATATATAATTTCGCCAGCGGCAATACGATTTTGCCGGGGTCGAACCCAGCCTGAAGAGCTTTCTCAAAAGCTTTTATGGCTTCCTCCCTGTTTCCAAGATTCAGTTGCGATCCGGCAAGATAATAGTACAGGTCCGGATCTTTTTCTCCTTTGCTTACCCCTGAGTTAAAGGCCGATACGGCTTCCTGCCAGGAACCTGATTCAAAATATGCATAACCGAGATTATAATATGCCCGGGGAGAATTATTCCCGTTGGCGATGATCCGGTTTAAATCCCGGATTGCCTCTTTATAATTTCCCAGGCTGATATTTGCCAGACCTCTCTGCATCAGGATGTCCTTATCATCCGGATTGGTTTGTAAGGCATGATCAAAGAATCCGATCGCTTTTACCGCATCATTCTTTTGAAGGGATATTATTCCGTTACAGGCATTGAGTATAAAATTATCTTTCAGCCGGATTCCTGAAAACTGAAAACCGGAATAGGCTGCATTATAATCTCCCATCCCGAATGCATATAAAGCCTTTACGAAGAAATCATTCCATTCCCGGCTCTTTGTTTTTACAAATTCGGGAAAAGGTTCATTGACGGGCTTAAGATTTTTAATATATGAACTGCTCACCAGGAACTCCCGGTTATCTTTATGTACGAGTCCCGAGATTATTAATCCTGCCAGCTCATTATTTTCATTGAATACGGCTGTGCCGCTGTTTAAGACCTGGTCCTCATTCTCAGCGGTCAGGAAATTTCCGAAGCCGGGTATATTGCCTCCTACTTTGAGACTGGAAGGAACAATATTCCTGGTGCGGGTATCCCTGGCTGTAACTAAAATAACGTTGCTGCCTTCAGGCGGATCGTTCTTTGTCAATGTGGCCGGATGTTCGGCAGCATTCCCCTGAAGAGAATACGTAAACAGGATCATCCCGGTACCATCATCATAAGCTTTTACCGATTGTGGAATAATTACGACAGAATCGGAACTCAGCAAAACAAAATCATCGGAACCTTTAAAGCTTTTTATGAAGGCAACTGCAAGATGATCCTTCAGGAAGACCCCTGATCCGGATAATGAAAGATCCGCCGTTCTCCTGATGTAAAAAACTTCATCCCGCAGAGAAGCCTGCTGGGAATAAAGCGGCCCGGCCGAAAATCCGATTAAAATCAGTATTGCAAAGGCTGCCGGTCTCATATTCCGGAAAAAATTTATAGGTCCGGTTACAAGTCAATCACCTCCCCGTAGGCGGCAGCGGCAGCGTGCATTACTGCTTCCGACATGGTTGGATGCGGGTGAACGGATTTTATGATTTCATGACCTGTTGTTTCCAGTTTCCTTGCAACCACAACTTCCGCAATCATTTCGGTTACATTGGCACCGATCATATGAGCGCCAAGCCATTCCCCGTATTTGGCATCAAAGATCACTTTCACAAATCCTTCCTTGGCTCCCGCAGCACTGGCCTTCCCGGATGCGGTAAAAGGAAATTTCCCGACTTTTATGTCATACCCGGCCTCTTTGGCTGCTTTTTCTGTATATCCTACCGAAGCAACTTCCGGATGGCAGTAAGTACACCCTGGAATATTGTTGTAATTCATCGGCTCAGGATTCAGGCCTGCAATTTTTTCAACACATATGATCCCTTCGGCGGAGGCAACATGTGCCAATGCCGGACCTTTTACGATATCGCCGATTGCATAATAGCCGGGAACATTGGAGCGGTAGAAATCATCAACGGTAACCTTACCTTTTTCCACTTTAATACCGGTTTCCTCAAGGCCGATCCCCTCGAGATTGGTTGAAATTCCAACGGCTGAAAGAACGACATCCGCTTCCACGGTTTCCTGGCCCTTCTGTGTTTTGATCGTAACCTTGCATTTTTTCCCTTTTGTATCGACAGCCGTTACCTCGGAATTTGTCATGACCGTAATTCCATCCTTCTTAAATATCCTCTCCAACTGCTTTGAAACCTCTTCATCTTCAACGGGAACGATATTGGGTAAAAATTCAACCAGTGTCTCCCTGGTACCCAAACTGTGATAGAAGGAGGCAAACTCCGTACCGATCGCCCCAGAGCCGACAATGACCATGGATTCGGGTTGTTTATCGAGAATCATAGCCTGCCTGTATCCGATGATCTTCTTCCCGTCAATTTTCAATGCGGGAAGTTCCTTGGAACGGCCCCCGGTAGCGATCATGATATGACTGGCTGCATATTCTGTTGATTTGCCTGCATCATCTTTTA
>JBJKSY010000138.1:0-6862 GCA_046703645.1 Cyclobacteriaceae bacterium | reverse complement strand
TATGCAGGATTTTCTTTCACAATATAAAAAGAACGGTCATGATAAATTATTTCGCGCTATAAAAAATCCATTAACTTTAAACAAAATTCTCGTCACAGCATTTATGATGAAGCCTTTAATAACTGATGGATGGAAAGAATATGAACTGATCGACTGTGGCGGGAAGGAAAAACTGGAGCGCTTCGGAAGGTTCAATATAAGGCGACCCGAGCCACAAGCCTTGTGGAGTAAAAAACTGGATCATACAGTCTGGGATTCCAGAACGGATGCTATATTCTCAAGATCACACGTAAAATCCGAAAGGAAACCTGATATTTCAGGAGAGTGGAAACTAAGCAGCAAGATGCCGGATAAATGGAGTATTTCCATTGATACCGGATTCAACGGATTTCAACTTCAACTCAAACTGACCTCTTCGGGTCATATCGGTATTTTTCCCGAGCAAACGGAAAACTGGAATTTCATTGCAGCCCAGGCAGCACGGCTCTCAAAAAAATTAAAATCCCCGAAAATATTAAATTTATTTGCCTACACCGGAGCCGCTTCCCTCGCAGCCATGATACCGGGTGCCGAAGTGGTTCACCTTGATGCTGTAAAGCAGATGGTAAACTGGGCCGACTTAAACAGGGAAATTTCCGGAATCCCAAAAACCATGCACCTGGTAGTTGAGGATGCCCTGAAATTTGTAAGGAGGGAAATCAATCGCGGGAAAATATACCAGGGAATTATTCTGGACCCTCCATCTTACGGACGTGGACCAAAGGGGGAAAAATGGTTACTGGAAGAACATATTCATGAGTTAATTTCTCTTTCCTCGAAATTGCTTGATCGGCAGAACAGGTTCTTTGTGCTGAACTGGTATTCTGTCGGATTATCTCCATTTATCATGTTGAATATAGTCAGGGAATTTTTTCCGGATGCAGATCCTGATTTCGGTGAAATGATCCTTCGATCCTCACAGGGAAATCTGCTTCCACTGGGAACTTATTTACGTTTTGCATGATGAACAAGACAAAGAATTATGTTTACCGGAATTCTTTTCAATATCTTATTATGATATAATGAAATCATTTTTCACTACGAAATAAAAAAATAAAAGGGAGACCAAGGCCTCCCTTTCCGGTTTATCAAATGTATCGGATCACATTCCAAATCCGTAGTAGATCAAGCCTGGAGAATCTTCATACATACCCTGTATCAATACTCCTCCCTTTTTATCCTTCAGGTCTTTCGTTACATCTTCAACTGTTTTGACCGGTTTGCCATTAATAGCCGTTATAATGAATCCTTCCTGCATATTGGTCTGCTGCCGCAGCAATCCGGGATACAATTTCGTAACTTTTACACCACCGTCAATATTCAGCTTCTTAGCTGTTTCGGAACTAATCGGGGCCAGTTCAGCACCCAGGGAATTCAATACTTCATTCTGGGGACGAACTTCGGTTTTGGTTGTACCTTCTGAATTCTTAAGTACGGCAGTAAGGGTCTTGTCTTCACCTTTGCGGTTTAATTCGATCGTCACCTCATCACCGGGTTTATGCTGTGCAATTTCTTCCTGTAACTCAGGTGCATTATCAACTTTCTTTCCGTTAACGGCTGTAATTACATCTCCAACCTTTATACCGGCTTTATCGGCAGCGCTGTTATCGACAACACTATCGACATAAACACCTTGTGTAAGATCAAGCTTCTTTTGATCGGCGATATCTGAATTCATGCTTTGTATGGATACTCCAAGGACTCCGCGCTGAACGCTTCCGTATTTGAGAATATCGTCTACAACTTTGCTGACCAGGTTGGAGGGCACTGCAAATCCATAACCCGCCCACGATCCGGTAGGACTTGCTATAGCAGAATTAATTCCGATCAGTCCTCCCTGGAGATCCACAAGCGCGCCACCGCTGTTACCGGGATTAATAGCAGCATCCGTCTGAATGTAAGCTTCAATGGCGCTTCTATTCTGTTGTATGTCAATATTTCTTGCCTTGGCAGATACTATCCCTGCTGTAACCGTGGAATTCAGGTTAAACGGGTTACCTACCGCAAGCACCCATTCTCCTACTTTTACATCATCAGAATTCACGATAGGGAGAACAGGAAGATTCTTGGCCTTGATATGGATCACGGCCAGATCGGTAAGGGGGTCGGTACCGACAACTGTTGCTTTAAAGGAACGGTTATCGGAAAGTGTTACCTCTATATCCGTAGCATTCTGAATCACATGGTTATTGGTTACGATATACCCGTCACTATTGATGATGACACCAGAACCTGAACTTACTTCAGCCTGAGGGCTCTGAGGTTGCTCATTATATCCGGGGCCGAAAAATCTTTTAAAGAACTGGTCACCAAAGAAATTTCCGAAAGGATCCTGATCCTGGCCATTTCCCCCGTTTGCCCTGGCAGATTCAAAAGCTTCCGTAGACCGGATGTGAACGACAGTCGGAGTTACCTTGGCTGCGACCACGGTAAAATCGACCGGCTGATAATCACCTTGTGCGTTCTTGGAATATAACACGCTGGAGACTGGCTGTGCATCTATATGTTCAATTTTAATGGTTTTCCAGGCAGGTGCTAAACGAATGATTGCCGCACTGGTCAACAGACTGGCAAATATTGCGACAACAGTTGTTAATAGAATTGTTTTTTTCATTGATCGTACTATTTTGTTAAACTTAACATTATGAATCATTTACAAGGATAATAACGGATTATACGAATCTATGATTTATAAAAAAAGGGCCTCGCCGGCCCTTTTAACATTTTTTAAGAGATCTTGATCACTCTCCGGGGCTTCTGTTTGGCTTCCTCTTTTTTAGGAATGCTCAACCTGAGAATGCCATTCTCATATTTAGCCTGGATCTTATCGGCATCCACAACCTCTTTGGATAAAGTGAAAGAACGCTGGAAGGATTGATAGCTGAATTCGCGTTTGTGGAACTTGTCCCCTTCCTTTTCTACATTCTCCATTTTCTTTTCGGATGAAATGGTGAGCAAATTGTTTTCGAGCTCGATGCTGAAATCCTTCTTTTCCATACCCGGAGCAGCCATTTCAACTTCAAATGAATCGTCTTTTTCAACGATATTCACTGACGGAATCGTTGTGTTGGTATCGGAATAATTCGTATTACTCCAATCCCATAATGAACGTGTAAAGAAATCATCGAACAGGTTAGGTAAATGGGAGAACATATCTCCTTCTCTTTTAATGATTGCCATAATTTCCTCCTTTTTTTTGAGTTAAGAACAGAATCATTTTCCGCCTAAGCCACTTTCAAACTTAATGCCATTTGCCGGAAGATATTTTCAAACTGACATCTTGTTATTTTAAGGGACAAAAAGTCATTTTTTGTGGCCTGACCATCTTGAAAAAATGACAGGCTGATTTAACAATTTTTCACAGGCCCGGCAGGCGGAATGAGCAAGGATTCGTTCATGTAAATTTGAGATGATCATTTGATAACAACAATTTTTCCGTTATTTTAACGGCGATTTTTTCAGGTAAACTAACGGCATGTTCGAACTTTTTACATCCAGGGAATATTACGAATTTCCATCTTTTGAAACGGCAATATTTTCCTTCCTGCTTTCCTTTGTGCTGGGAACGGTAATTGCCTTCACCTACCAGGCAACAAATCGTGGTCAGGGATACTCCCGGAACTTTTTCCAGGCCCTGATCCTGAGCTCCATGGTAACTGCAATTATTCTGATGGCAATCGGTGATTCCATTGCCAGGGGGCTGGGAATCATCGGAGCCATTGCCATAATCCGTTTCAGGTCAAGGATCAGGAATCCGCGTAATATTGTCTTTATTTTTGCCGCCCTTTCAGTAGGAATTGCAACAGGTGTGTACGGATACAGGATTGCCATAGCCGGTACTGTAAGCTTCTGTCTTGTAGCCTTTATAATCTATTTTTCCGGTTACGGCAACTCTCTTGCCCATGAAAACCTTGTCACTATCAATACCGAACCGAATGTCGATATTTCACATATTGAAACCATTCTGAAAGATCGCTGCGGCAAGTTCTACCTGGTGAGGATGGAAAAGACCCGCAAGGAAATAAAGTACCGGTACCGGCTAACCATGAAACGAAATCTAACACGGCAACAGTTATCTGATCAGTTGCTGAAAGTGGAAGGAATTAACGAACTAAGAATCTCTACCAGAGAAAATTCAGATGCCGTTTAATATCAACAGGGAAAATTATCTTTTACTTGGGGTCTGGCTTATCATAATGCTGATCCTTCTGACGGTTTCCTTTCATTATAAAAGCGCGGCAGATGCCATCGTTGCGCAGGTTGATCCCCAGCGAATTGCCATAAGCTATGAAAAGGCGGTTATGCTGAAAAGTATCCGGGTCATACCCGGGCAGGACGTCAGGGCAGGAGATACTCTCCTTGAAGTTGACAGGCCTGACCTCCTGCTGGATATCGAACAATCGGAAAATAAACTTAAAAGTCTGAGAATTGACAGGCAGAAAACACTGGATGAATATAATAACAGGATCCTGTCCAGTGAAATTGATATGCATTCGAAATTATTTGATATCGACCAGCAGATCAGCCTTGTGGAAAGCCGGATATCCTCAAATAAAAAATTACTGCAGGATCTGGCCACCCTGGAAAATGAGAACGGAATAACCATCGACAGCCTGGCGGGGAACAATGAAATTAAACTGAAACGGCTGAAGGAAGAAAAAGCAGGAAATGAAAAAGCCTACCTTGCCAAGCTTAGCAAGATAGAACAGGAAAAGATCTCGTCGCTGGAATTGATCGATAACAATATAAGCATCCATGAAATGGAACTGTCTCTCCTGCAGGGTGAAAAAAACAGCCTGATAAAGGTATCGCCGGTAAACGGAACAGTAGGGAATGTGTATTCCGAGATTGACGAACTGATCAAACCCTATACAACAATAATTTCCATCTATAAAGCCAAGCCAACGGTAATTAAGGCCTATATAAGCGAAAGACACAGGCAGGAGGTCAGTATCGGAGACAAGGTGCTTGTTGAATCCAGTAACCGGGAATATTCAATTGAAGGCGAAATTTTTGAGGTGGGATCGCGGGTTACCGATTTTCCACAAAGGCTCCTGGAAAACAAGCTCGTTCTGTTCGGGCAGGAAATATTTATTTCCATTCCGGAAAACAATAAGTTCCTGAACGGGGAAAAGGTATATGTGAAGCTTAAGCCCGGAAAATAGAGCCATGATCAGAGTCCTGCCTTTACTATTCATTATCCTGCTTCCCGGCGCTGCCAGCGGGCAATTCAGTCTGAATGCTTATCTGGGCACGGCAAGATATGATATAAGCCTTCAAGGGACACGTGATCAACTTGATTATCTTGGAAATAACAGGATCCGGACGCCTATTATAAACCGGCTTGAATTTCGTGCCCAAACCCAGGATTTAAATATTGTCCCTGAATCTTACCGCTTGCGAATAACACCGACCAACCCTTTCGAAAATATCCGTAACAGGCAAATGCAGGAAATTGAAGACAGCGTTTTTTCGGGAGATCTTCAGTTTAAAATGAATAATGCTTTGATCATAAGGTACAGGTTGATCATTCATTACATTTTTTACCGCGAAAGACTTGATTTGATTGACCAACAGATCGGTTTATTGAATGACGAATTGAAATTTATAAAAAACGAAGGGGAATTCGATGAACTGGATCCTTTAAAACTTGTAGATACCGAAAAAGAGCTGACTGAGAAACGTATTGAAAAATCGGAGATGGATAGCCGAATTAAAAAATCAGAAATCACCATCAGGGGATTATATGATTTCAGTGGGGAAATAAACATTAACAGATCACAACTGATAAGTGTTTCAAATATGAACTCGCTTGTTCTGGGTATTCATATTGCAAGGGATTCATTGAATATTTACCTGAGCCGTGAAAAACTGAAACAGGATCTCAGGCAAGCCAAATTCAGAACGGATCTGGCCCGGTCGTTTCGGAATATCGGATTTCTGGAAGCTCAATACCGTCCCTACAGGGGTGATTATTTCAGCAACAGGCTGGGATTTGAAATAGGGATCAGGATACCGGTATTCAATGAAGATAAAGCCGATCATCAACGATCCTATCTGAACCTCCTAGGAGATCAGCATGATTATTCCCAGAAAAAAGACCAACTGTCCCGGGATCAGGAGATATCGTTCATAGATATAATGTCTTCCATCAGCAAATATGAAATTATCAATTCCATGCTGGAACTCCTGTTTCCCGGTGATAATATTGATATTTATAAAAAACAGGTAAATAAAAATCCGGAGAAATTATTTAAAATTAAAAGTGACCAACTTAAAATGATGGAGGACCGAATTGATTACATCGAGAAAGTATATGAGGATTACATTGATTTTCTTGATGAATACGGCAAGCTTTCCGGCATGCCCTTGCACAATTATTTATCTCCTTCGCTGGATGAAATTTAATCTTATTCCTGTTACCGGAGAATTGTGATCATTCCGTTTATGTATTTCTTTTTAGCCCTCGTATCATTCAATTCCAAATCATAATAATAAGTCCCACCGGGCAAATATTCTCCATTAACCATTCCGGACCAATTATTCTGATAGCCCCTGAACTGTACCAGCTTTTTGCCCCAGCGATTATAAACTGTCAGGACAGCATTTGGATAATATTCGATGTTATTGATCACGAAATAATCATTCTTACGGTCATTATTCGGTGTGATCACGTTATAGGCATAAAGTTCAGGGGCCAGGGTAATACAGGAAGTATTGGACCATGAATAGGAATTATTCCCTTCACTTTCAACTGCCTTCACAACATAACAATGTTCGAAGCCGTCGTTACGTACGGTATCGGAAAACTGCAGGCTGCCGG
>JBJKSY010000137.1:0-3646 GCA_046703645.1 Cyclobacteriaceae bacterium | reverse complement strand
GTAAACCCGCATTGGAACGGCCTTACAAAGCTGTCGGCTATCCTGTGATCCCTGCCATTTTTATTTTGTTTTGCCTTTATATGATCGTCGTGCTCCTTTTTTACAAACCCAGCTATACCTGGCCTGGCTTTCTAATCGTGCTTACCGGGATCCCGGTGTATTTCATATGGCGTTTTTTGGCTAAATCCAAGAGTAACCCTTGAAGGGTGCCCCACCCTTGAAGGGTCTCGAACCCTTCAAGGGTTAAAATAAATCATTACTTAATTTGGTTTATATTATAAACTAGTATATAATTGTACCAACATTATAATATAAACATCTATTATGGAAGAAACACAAGAAAGATTCACGCCCGAGCAAAGCCTCGAACTGATCGGCAAATTCATTCTTAATTACCGGAAAAACCTGAAAGAGCATAGCTTCAGTTTTCTGATGTGGGGCTGGCTGACCATTATTGCCAGCATTTCGCATTTTATCATTCTGACCGTCCTCCTGGAAAGGAAAGAGTTCCAATCGATTGGGGTCTTCTCAGCCATCAACTGGATCACATTCCTCGTCGTCGGCATCCTTCTGACCATGTTTCATTTCCGGAGGCAGCATTCCATACAACCGGAAACCCGGAGTCATATCAGTCATTTTATCGCAACCCTTTGGCAGGTAACGGCAGCGGCGATCATAGTTGAAGTTTTTATCTGTTTTAAGATGGGGATTAACTTCCCTTCGCCGTTAATACTGGCTACACTCGGGTTAGCCACAGTGGTCACGGGAGCTGTTATAAAATTCAAACCGATTGTTTACGGAGGAGTGATCCTGTTCATTTTCGCTTTTTCCGAATCGTTTATTATGAACCAGTATCAGCTTTTATTCAACGCGATCGCATTCCTTTTCGGATACATTGTTCCCGGTTACCTGTTGAAGACCTCTAAATCAGTTTAATATGTTCGAAGATCTCGATCCTTTACTGCACTCCCAGCTACGGCTGGCAATCATTTCAATCCTGATCCGTTCAGGGGAAGCAGAATTTACTGCGATCCGGGACGAAACAGGTTCTACTGCAGGAAACCTGAGTGTTCAGGTAAACAAATTAAAGGATGCCGGCTACATCGAAGTGGAAAAAAAATTCAAGGGCAACTATCCGCAAACGATCTGCAGGATCACCAAAACAGGCATTGAAAGATTCAACACTTACGTGGAAACACTTCGATCTTATATAGAAAAACCGAATCAGGAAAACTGAATCCCATGAACAACAGGAATAAAAACTCAAAAAGCCTTGCCCCGGTTTTCACCCTGATGATCCTGGCGCCACTCATTACCGAAGTTTTGCCAGGGGCAACACGGTTCAGTGCACTCTTTGTGTTTCCAATTGAAATTTGTGTCTGGGGTGGAGGTGCTTTAATCATACGTTACTTCTCGAGAAAGCTCAATCTAAACTGGATTGGAATGTTATTCCTGGCTCTTGCCTTATCAGTTACCGAGGAATTCCTGATCCAGCAGTCTTCCCTGGCTCCCCTGGTAATTCATATAAAAGGGACCGTCTATGCCAGGGCTTTGGGCGTGAATTATGTTTACCTCCTCTGGGCCCTGATCTACGAATCGGTTTCGGTGGTGATTGTCCCGGTATATCTTACGGAATTGATCTTTCCTGAAAGAAAAAATGATACATGGATAAGCAGAAAAGGACTGTTCGTGATCATTCCGCTATTCCTGCTGGGAAGTTTTCTTGCCTGGTTCACCTGGACCCAGATTGCCCGGCCAAAAGTATTTCACGTTCCGGCGTACCATCCTCCGGTCATCACTATAATATTGGCCTCACTGCTGATGATAATTCTCATATTTACCGGCACAAGGTTTACCAGTTCCGGTCATAGGGAAATTACTCCAAAATCCGGTTTGCCTGCCAAAGCATTGGTTTTTGTTTCCGGCGCTGTCTGGTCCGCCCTGCTGTTTGGCCTGGTATTGGTAGCATTTGACTTAACCCCGGCTTTATCTCCTATGCTGGCAGTTACAGCCGGTTTGCTGCTCGCCGGCTGCGGATTATACCTTGTACCACGCTGGAATGCTCGCGGAAAATGGAATGTGTCCTATAAATATTCCCTGATCTTCGGAGTGATGACAGGTTCAATGCTGGTGAGCTTCGTTTCCTTTATCGGCGTTCTGTCATGGGATCTTTATTTTAAGATCATCATCGATCTTGTCGCAATAGTGCTAATGATCCTTCTGGGCGTACATATTAAAAGGCGATCCTCTCCGGCCGGGGGTAACGATGTTTAGCTTGATTAAAGATATTTCATGGATTAAATCCTGCAACAACCTGATAAAATAAAGCCGGGAAAATTCCCGGTTTTTTTTGTTTTAATCCCTCCGGAATGAACAGCCTTCTTAATGGCTGAATTTCAGGTTAATTTTCTTCTTAAATGGATTCTTATGATTCGAAAAAATCCTGAGTGTAATTGTTAAATTTTCGGTGATTTCAAAATATCCACTCCGTGGTATAGAGAAGCAAATGACATCCGGATCCACATTATCGCAGGAATTATTCCCACGAATAAAAGGATCAGGCCGATCAGGGCAATCGGTACAGTGAGAATGCCCATTACAAATATGTCAATCGCATGTCCATCAGTCATTTCCCAGCTTGCTTTCAGTGCCCCGATTGCATCCATTTTTTTATCAATTACCAGGTAGGGAACAAAAGCCAGTTTGCACGCAAAAATTATTCCCGGTATGATCAGCATTACAAATCCCAGGCCGATGATAAAGCCTGTCAGCAGGCTGGCAAAAACGGTGTTGATATAATTGCCGGTAAAAGAAAACATATCGCGGACTTCCACCTTTTCGCCCCGGGCCGCCTTCAGGTAGGCAAATTGCACGCCATATTTCAAGGGGTTGACGAGCAGAACGGAATAGGCAATTACATATAACATATACGGATAAAAAATGTGTGTAAATCGATCCAGCTCTTCAAAGCTGTTCATGTCCATATTCCCGCTAAAGTTAAAATTCATCCGGCCGAATACCGAAGGCAGGGTCATAGGGAAGGAAATTAAAAACGTGATGATCCCGATCAGGAAAAGTTCCAGGAAAAATTTCCAGAGTTGTTTCCAGCCATTCCCATAGCTGTCGCCGATTGTAGGCGGATAGGTTATTACCGGGTTAATGATTTCCATAAAAGGTGCAGGTTTTACATTAGGATAAATATTATAAAAGAATCTCAATTTTCATAAATTTAGTGACAAAATACCTCCCCATGAAACCGTTCATCAAATACCTGGCAGCTATGCTTTTAGCCCCGGCCTTTCTGACCCGGCCAAATCCGGCTCAATCCCAATCCATGGAAACTGTAATTCAACTGGGACATCCCGCAGCCATAACTACCGTGGCATTCAGTCATGACGGCAGGGTGGTTGCTACCGGAAGCAAGGATAAAACCATCAAACTCTGGGAAACTTCCTCAGGAAATGAGATACGGACTTTGACAGGTCATGATTCGGAATTGAATGATATCCGTTTCAGCCCTGACGATAAATACCTTATTTCCGCCGACTGGGATCATACTGTAAAAGTCTGGGATATTCTTTCCGGAAAAATTGTAAACAACTTCACAACCCACAAGCAAACAGTTAAGTCAGTTGCCTGTGACGCT
>JBJKSY010000136.1:0-19986 GCA_046703645.1 Cyclobacteriaceae bacterium | reverse complement strand
TGGCCGTAGCAAAATTGGTCGGCATAGGAGCCCAGGCTGATTTCTCATGCTGTTTCAGGTCAAGCCTGCTGAAATTGATCCCCCACTTCATCACTCCTTTTTTATAACGCAGGGTTTTGAAAGGAATAGCCGCTTCAAATACCCAACGGTCAGGATATTCCTTGGTCGCTGAATACCACTTATTGTCCCAGTTCAGATTCACTGTACCCCCGTTCGACTGGTCGCCGTCCCACTGAGCACCGGCAGCATTTGCCCCGAATGCAAAGCCGTTGGTAAGATCGTTATAGGTATCGATACAGACGAAGAAATTATCATTGTTATTGAAAGCCCAGTCACGATGCATCGATTCCACGATATACTTTCCGGAGTTTGGAGAATAATTGATGGCAGCGATGTAAAGGTTATTATTGTCGTAGGTCATCATCACTTCCGTTTTTGCAACAGCCAGGCTTGTATCCATAGGCTGCACCATGTGAAAATCCCTGGCTACGTAGGATTCCGCCCACGACTTTTCATTTAAAAGCCCGTCGATCTTGATCTTATCGACTGCCTTTTTTATCGGGAAGTTATAATTGTCATTTATCTTCTGCCCGAATGAGCTTAAAGAAATAAATATTGAAGAAAGAATAAAAAAATTTATACTGGCGGTTCTGCAGAATCTTTTTGTTTTATACATCACAGATCTCTATACACTTTTTTAAGGACGCTAATTTATCTTTTCCGGTTGGTATGAACTCCTGGGCTACAAAGCCTGTAAATCCCGTGTCTACAATGGCCCGCATGATGGCCGGGTAATATAATTCCTGGGTATTATCGATCTCATGCCTTCCGGGCACACCGCCGGTATGATAATGGGCAATATACTGATGGTTCTCACGGATGGTCCTGATGATATCCCCTTCCATGATCTGCATATGGTAAATATCATATAATAATCTAAAATTTTCTGAATCTATCCGCCGGCATAATTCCTCACCCCAGGAAGTATGGTCGCACTGGTAATCCTTATGGTCGACTTTGCTGTTCAGCAATTCCATGACCAGGTAAACATGGCTCCTTTCCGCAAGGCTTAGAATTCTTTTTATTCCGGTAACACAATTGCTTAATCCCGTTTCATCATCAATCCCTTCACGGTTCCCGCATAAAAGGATCATATTCCTGATCCCTTCCTTAGCGGCTATGGGAATTATTTCCTCATAATTCTTCACCAACTGATCATGATATTCCGTATGGTTCCACCCTTTGGTGATCCCGAGTTCTGCCCCGTTGCCCATGGCACAGGTAAGTCCGTATTTTTTTACCACGGGCCAGTCGGAAGGTCCTATCAGGTCGATGGATTCCAGCCCGAATTTTTTACCTTCCGTGCAAAGAACATCCAGCGGGATGTCATTATAGCACCATCGGCAAGCCGAATTGTGGATCTTTCCTGTAACCTGAGCATTCATGGAAATATCAGAATTTAACATACTCGAAGAAGCCTTCCATGGCAGTATTGTCATGGCGGCACCGGCTGCAATATTTTTCAGGCTGCTTCTTCTGTTCATCTTCATTTTAATTCCCGGTGGATGTAAAAATAATCATATCAGGTATTGATTACCGTATTTGCCGCTTTAATCTTATACCCATAGATTGAATAATAAACGATGAAAGCATAGGCAGCTACAACGATAATAAAGGCAAATTTTATATTCACATGCACCGAAAGCAATCCCATGATGGGAGTCAGCACAGCCCCGCCTATGATCGACATCACCATTAACGAAGCACCTAGTTTTGTATGCACTCCCAGACCTTTAATTCCCAGTGCAAATATAGTCGGGAACATCACCGACATGAAAAAGCTTGAAATTATCAGGGGTACCAGGCCTACATATCCGGGGCCCACGATGCCCATGAAACTCAGAATAACATTGGCCATGGCAAACAGGGCCATGAGATTTTGCGGTTTTATTTTATTCATGAGCCAGGTACCGATAAACCGTCCCAGCAGAAATCCGACCAGTGTAATCGTCAGATAATCCGCCGCAGTCTTTTCTGGGGTTCCCGGGATAGAGTACTGTGTGTACCGGATCAGGTAGCTCCAGGTACATACCTGCGCACCGACATAAAAGAACTGGGCGATCACCCCAAGTACAAAATGCCTGTAATGAAGAAGATGTCGAAGGCTGCCTCCATCCTTTGTGCCTTCTTCATCATATGCCGTTTCGTGTACATCAGGAAATTTTGTTACAAGGAAAAACAAGGCCCAAACAAGAACAACGATCCCGATGATGAGATAGGGCATCTGTACCGAACGGGTCTCACGCGTCAGGTAAGCCTGCAGGTGTTCCGGGGTCATCCGGGCAAGCTGCGCTTTTGTATATTCAATTCCCGAGAATATAAAATTCCTCCCTATCACTGTAGCAACGATAGTCCCCAGCGGGTTGAACGCCTGGGCAAAATTCAGCCTGCGTTCCGAAGACTCCGGGGGACCCAGTACCGTTACATAAGGATTGGCCGCTGTTTCAAGGAAAGAACATCCGCTGGCTATAATGAACAAAGCTGTGAGGAAGAAACCGTAGACCCTGACCTCGGCGGCAGGATAGAATAAAAAAGCCCCGGCCGAAAAAAGGATCAGCCCGATAATGATCCCGGTTTTATACCCGAACCTGCGCATGATCCGGGCTGCCGGAATGGCAAGCAAAAAATATCCGAGGTAATAGGCTGTCTGTATGAGTCCTGACTGGAAATCCGTAAGTTCGAATGATTTCTTGAATTGCTTGATCAGGATATCATTCAGGGAACTCGCTATGCCCCACATGAAGAACAGGCTCACGATCAATGCGAAAGGAAGAATGAACTTTAAATTGTTCCCCGGCTTTTTATTTCCTGTTTCATTCATGGTGAAAAAAAATTTGGCCCAAATTACAAGAATTAAGTATTTTCTGAAACCTTTCTAATTTTTTTTCAATTCATCATGGACTTATGGAGATCCGGATGAAAGACTTTCTGATAATTGGAATATACAATTATATATTATCACAATTTTTGTATACCGGGTAAAAAATCCGATTTGAACATGGATATAATTGAAAGATTCTCTTTATCTTATCAAGGATTTCAGGGATTTTTTGAAATATTTCCGGAGGATTTTTGGAGCGGGTAACCTATATAAAATCCCGGCATTTAAATATTTTTCTATATGACCCATATGCCTTCCGGGAAGTTTTATGTGTTATTAACTTGCTTCACTCTTTACCTGGCAAATGTCTCTGCCCAGGTTGATAAATTTCCCGGCTACCGCAAACTTTATCCGGGCTATGCTAATCCCGTTCTCATAACAGCCGATTCTTTGTACTGGGTAAACGAAGTGGACCCGGCGATTGAGGCTTATCAAAAGGCGAAAATTTATTTAGGTTCAAGAAATGATACCCCCGGACTGATCTATTCCAATTACATGCTTGCGGAACTCTACTCGAATCGAAGGATTGATCCTGTAAAAGGGTCAAAATATATCGAAGAATCGTTTAACGTAAACCCGGCATACCTTTTCAAGCATAAAAAACTGCTGGCGGATTTTTACTTAATTGATGCTACCGTAATTGCCTCTAACCGGCCTGATTCCAGCATGGTCCTGTTTAAAAGAACCCTGGAACTCTATGATTCACTTTATGGAAGAAACAGTGTTCAATCTGCCGAATGCTATTTTGCCATGGGGCAGTGCCTGCATCATAAACTTAAGAACTACGACAGTGCATTTGTATGCTTCATGAAATCGAAGAACATTGGTACTCCGTATTATTCGGAAAACAGCATAAGAATGGTACGATCTTATTATTATATAGCCTCTTATTACCATAACAAATACGATTACAAGAATACATTCAATTATTCTGATGAAGCTTTAGGAAGGCTGATGAAGGATTCGGTGAAATTAAGGGATTATATACCTGTCATGCAGGAATTCCTCGCAAGCGTTTATTCGGAACTGGAGAATGATTCCCTGGCGATATATTATTATCAGATTTCAATTCCTCAATATAAAAAGTTATATGGCAACCAGCCTGAATTATGTAAGATGTACCTGAATCTTTCCGAAAATTACCTGAAAAGAAACGATTCAAACCTGGCGGATATATATCTCAATAAAGCAGGCAGTGTTTACAAAGCCGGCGGTGCCGAAGACATAGAAGCCCGCACCCTTCTTTTACGTGACAGGGGAACCTATTATGTATTAAAGAATGATTATGTAATGGCTGACAGATTTTACCGGGAAGCCCTTTTACTGGCGAAAAACAAATTAGAGGGAAACCAGGTACCTCTGGCAGAAATTTATGACAAAATCAGCAGAATGTTCCTGGGAATGAAATCTTACGATTCCGCTTTATGGTATAACAGGCTGGCGCTAATGAAGCTTGACACGGCTTTTACAAGGAACGATTACTTTGAAAATCCAAAAATCAATTTCAGCAGGTACAGGGTTAAACTTTATGATTTCCTTTCAGTCAAGGCTGAGATTTTTTCTCATAAATATTATGAGCTTGGCAATAAGGCAGAATTTCTTCAGCAAGCGCTGGATATTTATACCATGCTGGATCAGTTAAGTGACCAAATGCGTAATTCTGATATTCCGGAAGATTCACAACTCATCCTCACTCAGATTTTTCTGAAGGGTAACGAATCGGGTATCCGATGCGCCCAGGAATTATATAGCAAGACCGGCAATCCGGTGTACCTGAATTCAGTTCTTAAATTCATGGAAAAAAGCAAGTATATGCAATTATTTAAAATTGCGCATCAGTCGGAAAATGCCTGTGAAGTTAATGTTCCAAAAGTCCTGCAACTTCAATATGACAGCATGAACAGCGAATTGTCCCAGCTTGACCAGGCCATAGAGCGGGAAAAAATGAATAAGCCTGTTGATTTCAATAAGCTGGGCGTTCTAACCAGTCAGCGGCTCGAGCTAAATGATAAAAGGAGTCAGTTTGTTGCAGATATGAATAGGAAATACCCGAATTACTTTTATGTAAACTTCGACAGCCTTATAACCGATGTTTCCAGACTCAGGGATTATGCCAGGAAGAATGATCAACTGCTTATTGAATATTACATTGGTGACAGCAATATTTATTGTTTTACCGTCAGTGGAAGCCATATCTCCACCTATGCAATTAAAAGCGATGAAAAATTAAAAGAAAATCTGTACCAATTCATTTCTTCCGTAAGTACAGGTTCTGAACCTGAAGATGTAATGAAAGATTACATGAAATTCTGCAGCAGTTCATTTTTCCTTTACAGTCATTTGCTGGAACCTGTTCTTCAGGAACAAAATTTCTCCGAATCCGGTAAACTGATTATTGTTCCGGATGGTATCCTGTCGCAGGTGCCCTTCGAAGCCCTGATCAGGGAATTGCCGGAGAAATTCAATGCCGATTATGCTGCACTTCATTATATGATCAGGGATTATCTCATCCGGTATGTATATTCTGCAAGTCTCCTGCTGAACTCACCACAGGAAATGGTACCGGCATCGAAAAATATTCTTGCCTTCAGCTATTCCGATCAGGAAACATCGTCAATACCGGGAGCAAGATCCGGCCTGCCCGGCGAGCTTCCAGGTACAGCCAGGGAACTTAAATCAATCCGCAAGGTGCTCAACAGGAAAGTCAAATATTTTACAGGAGGAAATGCAACGGAGCAGAATTTTAAAAAATTCGCACCCTTATACCGAATTATACATTTAAGCGTACATGGAAAGGCAGATCTGAAAAATCCTCTGAATTCGGAATTACTTTTCAAGAATGGAGCAGATACTCTAGACGACGGAATCCTGTACGAGTATGAATTGTATAACCTCGATCTTCATCATACCCGGCTGGCTGTGCTAAGCGCATGTGAAACGGGGCTGGGCAAGGAATTCAGGGGTGAAGGTATATTCAGTATGGCCAGGGCTTTTGTGCAGGCAGGTTGCCCTTCAGTGATCATGAGTCTCTGGAAGGCAAATGATATACATACGGCAGGAATAATGGGCAATTTTTATGAAGGTCTTGGTCATGGTGAAAAAGCCGCCCAGGCCCTCAGGGATGCTAAGCTGAAATTCCTGGTATCTTCCGTGGGCCTTAAGGCGCAACCTGTTAACTGGGCGGCTTTTGTAATGCTGGGAGACAACAGAAGTTATTATCAAAACAGGATGCTTTATCTTTATTGGAGCCTGCCTGTTCTTATCCTTGCCTTTGTCATCCTGTATTTCAGGAAAAAACAACCCCGGTAAAAAGTAGGGCCGAATTATTATTACTTTTCCTTACTTAAGAAGAATTTAATTACTTCCTCACGGTCTATATCAGTTTTACCTTCCCAATGAGTATCGCGGATACAGGGATAAATTGCTTTCGCAAATCCATTTTGGGAAAGATGGTCTTCATCATACCCGATTATGACAGCAATATCAATGACAAAATTCGGTGATTCTCCCTTCTCCCTCGCGCTATCAATTTTTTTCGGATCTGTATATTTCATCAAATCAAGATTAAGATGAAAAGCCTGGAATTCTACAGGGGTGCCATGCGGATAGAATTGGGATACATTGTCTTTCAGATAAAGATAATGGTGTCCTGTTTCATGGTCGATCAGAATTCCATAATCTTTTCCGATATGATTGAATATCGGGTCGGTAATTGATCCTTTGCTCATGATGGTAGTGTTTAGGGCGAAAAATAAGTCCATGATACTGATCATGGACGGTTAAAAAATTTACTTGATCTTATTCAGGAGTTTGCCGGCTTCCCGGGAATGTTCGCCACCGAAATCTTTCACCTTTGCCAGCAAAGTAATGGCATCAGGATAATTCTTTTCACGTACCATGCATAATCCAAGGTACCACCGTGCCTGGTTGGCCCAGCTTTCATCCGCAGTTGCTATGATCTCGTTGAGGGTCCGTTTGGCAGATCCGTAGTTTTCAAGGTGCATGTTATCGATAGCCATGTACAATTCCATTTCCGGATTCCTTTGAGCAGCCGGGATGGAACCGAGTATATTTACGGATGCCTGGTAGTTTTTCTGGTTATATTCCACCATGGCCTTGTAAAAGAGAACCTTCTGCGGTTCTAGTGCTTTATCACCCGCTTCCCGGGTGGCGGCGAAATTCTCATAGAGAAAAGGATGAAAATTGCTTTGGTAAAGAACAATAGGGCTTAGGTTGCGCTGGTAATTGAACAACAGGGATATGATAACAAGAATTGTGGCTGCCACACCGGATAAAGCAAGCTTGGTCTTATTTAATGAAATTGCCAATTGTAACCTGAGATCATCTATAAAATTGCCGGTCCTTTCAAAAATATATGAAACGAGGTTAGATAAATTATAACCTGGCGCATCGGCAGGTTTCATGAGGGGAAGTGAATTCTCAAGCTTTTCAAGTTTCTCTTCCATTGATGTGGAACGGGAAGAAAACCTTATGCCCGAGATGAGCTGATCCATATCAAAGAATATTTTTTCAAAATCCTTATCGGTTTTCAACAGCCGGTTGACCGTAGCCAGTTCTTCATCGGAGAGTTTGTTCCGGAAATAACGGTCGATCAAGTCAATATTTTGTAAAGTCCTCTTCATGCTATTTCAGTTTCCTGTTTTTTTATTTCTTCGTAAAACAATTTTCTTAGCCGGTTTATGCATTTGTATTTGAGGTTCTTTGAGGTGAACCGGTTCTTGTACGACATTCTTTCTGTAATTTCTTCCATCGAAAGATCATGGTAATAATACAATTGCAAGAGACTTCGACAGGGCTCCCCCAGTTTATCAAGGCATCTTTCAATTACAACAAGAGCATGTTCATAAAGATCGTTATCCCATTTATACAGGTCCTCGAAGCCTGTGAAGTCCTCGTTGATCTTATGCGTGAACCTGACTGAGGATTTCTGTTGTTCGAGGATCTTGTGCTTGCCGACGGCAAACAGGTACGTCTTGATGCTGCTGTTGAGCTGGGTGATCCTGTTGGAACGCAGATTTTCATAGAGCGTAATGATGGCAAACTGAAAGGCGTCCTTGGCATCTTCATTGGAACAACTGTATTTGCCCGAAACCCAGTTAATGAACTCCTGTTTATGAGCCTTGTATATGGCTTCCAACTGTGCTTTGTCTCCGTTCCTGATGTTATCAAGTACCACCTTTTCAGTGTTTGATTCTGCCCTTAGTGGAAAAATCGCAGACAGGTAACCCTTATTTTTAAAAAATTTAGAAGCCATGAATTGGCGGAAGGCTTATTAATCCTGAGAAAGTTAAAAAAATCCCTTTAATAACGGTTATGCCGGCTTATATTATATATAGACTTTTTGCCATCAGCAGCGGTGATAAAATTATTTTCAAGTTTATCAGGGTTACCAAAATCGATCCCGGCAATTAAAAGCACAAGACAATCGAGAGCAGCAAATTCCAATTTATCGACCCAATTTTAAAGCTATGAAAAAACCGACCTTCACGATGATTTTTGCACTGCCGTCAGAAATAATACCTGGGCAGGACCATGTTACTCTGAAAGGCCGGGTACTTACAATTACCGGAATAATGATCCGGGAATGCAATGTTTTCCTTTCGGGACTATAAAAATATTATCATGGAATCTTATCAAATAACCTCTTTCCTGGATCTGATCGTCAGATTAGCGCTTGACCTCACAGCCGCATGGATGGTGACAATGGGATTGTTCAACCATTACAACAGAAAGAAGGCCCTTGTATTCTGTCTGTTCATGTTCAATCTTCTGATATTCATCGTCGGATATCTTCTGAGTAATGCCAAGCTCGAAATGGGAGCCGGCCTGGGATTATTCGCATTGTTTACCATGATGAGGTACCGGAGCGAAACCCTTAACCTCAGGGAAATGACCTACCTTTTTATTATCATAACCATTGGATTTATCAATTCTACCAGTGGTATCGATAACCTTTTCGCAATTGGTTTCCTGGATGTCGTGATCCTGCTGCTTGCTTTTCTCCTTGAAAAATATATCGGTTCCAGGATACTTTCCACGGAAAAAATGAAATATGACAACCTGAAATTGCTGAAGCCGCAGTACCGTCAACTGTTACTCCAGGATATATACTATAAAACCGGCATTGTTCCTAAATCCATTGAAATTGATTCGATCAGCTTTTCCGATAAATCAGCGAACCTGACTATCTATTATGATGAAAAGGAATACCTGAGCCGGATGGAAGATGAAAATTGCACTCTTGATATTCATGACGACGATCATGAGCCTGAGGCAAAAAATAAAATCAGGGAAATTAAAAAGACCGACCAGGTCGAAAGTATCTTAAACTGAACTGCCTTCTCTTCTTCATAAATGTTATCGGTTAATTGGTGCCGGCTTTTCCGTACAAGGTTAAGCCGGCTTTTTCATAGGGATCGCCTTTTATCCAAAACGGGGGTTTGGGAGAATCAGATATCAATTTCAGCGTATAACAATAAGCCTTCACATAGCGTGTTGCATAATGATAATCCAGGCTTTCTGCCTCATCCTGTGGCTGGTGATAATATTTCATGATCGTTTCGGAAATTCCGGTAATGCCCGGGCAGACATCGATGGCCGGAACACCTTTACGGGCAAAACTAATGTTATCAGACCGTTCATAAAACTCTTCTGCCGGAGCCGGGTCGCCGGTAACTTTCAATCCGGTGAGATGTGCGCCTTCCATGTACAGGGAATCCACGGTAGTCCTTTTTGGATCGATCAGTGAAACCGAAGCAGTATCATCATATCCGGCTCCGTCGGTATTCAGGTTGAAAACTGTTTTGTTTAAAGGAACGACCGGATGATTTACATACCACTTGCTTCCCAGCATTCCTTCCTCTTCAGCCGTACAGGCGAGGAAAAGTACCGACCGTTCAGAACCTGATTCAGATATGAATTTTGCAGATTCCATCAGGGCCGAAACTCCCATGGCATTGTCCCTGGCCCCATTGTAAATCGAATCTCCTTCAACCGGTCTTCCCACGCCCAGATGATCATAATGGGCTGAAGCAACTACATATTCATTTCTCAGCTTCGTGTCCCGACCCTCCGCTATTCCTATCACGTTCCAGGCAGGAATATCTTTCCTTGATATACCCGATACCTGTATTTTGACACGGGCATTCTTTATACCTTCTGCCCATCCTGCCAGGTCCCCTTCACTGTCATTGATCCAGGCATAAAAAAATCCTGTATTGTCTACCTGTTTCAGGTTTATCCTGTCTGCGGACATATAGGCTGTAACAATACTCCAGGGACCCGAAGTCTTGATCAATTCAATCACACCCAGCGCACCATGCTCCGCGGCAATTTTCTGTTTTTGCGGCCATTGAGAATAACTTTCCCTGGTGCTTTTCTGATCCGGTCTCCCTGCCAGTATCAGTACATATTTTCCTTTAGCATCTGTTTGCAGATAATCCTGTTCTCTCCCGTATCCGGCAAAAACTATCGCGGCTTGGGAATTAACATTATTCCCGCTAAGTACGATGAAGTCTCTTCCAAGATCCCACTTCATCGGGCCAAGGGTTATTGTGCCGGCAGAAGGAGGCACAACGGATTCAAGGCCGACTTTTTGAAAGTAAGACCCGTTATCCCCCGCCGGTTTCAGGCCATAAGCTTTGAATTGCTCAGCAATAAAATTGGCAGCTTTTTTTATTCCTTCGGTTCCCATCCCCCTGCCCCTGAGCTCATCTGATGCCAGATAGGTAATTTGAGATTTGATTTCATTTTCGGAAATTATCCTTTTCCCGATTTGAGGCATGGTTTCCTGAGAATATACCGAACATGAAAAACAAGTCAGCAGGAGAATAAGGAAAAGTCGGATATTTGACATGACTTTCAGGCAGGATGTACCCGGCTAATATACACCATCCCGCCGGGATAATCCCGGGATATAAAAAATAACCGGGATCAGAAACCCGGGTTATTCATCAGGCGTTCGCAGAAATATTTGCAGGCCGGTTTTCTTCCAGTCTTCTTACATTATCTTTTTGCCTGAACAAGGAATAATCGATCCCTCCGTTCTTAATCCTTTCCCTGTTCCTGATCTCCCAGTTTTCTTCCCAGAGAGCCAGTCCGAGAGCCTCGCTTTTGAAACGCTCCATCTCCAAAGTATCCGGCATTACCAGGTTTGGATTCAGGGCCTTGATTCTTTCAAGCAGCTTTAAATAAAAATGACTGTCATACCTCATCATTTTCAACTCATACCAGTAGTCTTTCAGTTGATCAGTATTCAATTGATCAACGATCGAAGGGTCTCCTATCTTGAAATTCATAATATAATTTTATATTAATAAAATTAGCAAGATAATTTATAAATGACAAATATTTTAGTATTAATATTAATAATACTAAAATAATTAACATTTTATAAGGAGCGAATACTATAATATATATAATGCATCGATCATTAGGATTCCCAGATTATGACAATGAAATCTTCAGGCTGCCTGCTATCATTCCCCGATCAGGCTGCTGATCCTGGTAAATCTGAATGAATTATGTGGATCTACATATAATCCCTTACCTGAAATTATTCTTTATTTCAGGGATCAAAGTAATGTTCCGCTAAGCAATACTGCGGCTATCGTAAAGTAGATGATCAAACCCGTTACATCCACAAGGGTGGCAACGAAAGGCGCTGAAGATGCTGCCGGGTCAAGCTTAAGTTTTTTCAGCAAGATAGGGATCATTGATCCCATCAGGGTTCCCCAGAGAACAATTCCAATGAGGGAAAAGAATACTGTGAAGGCGATCAGGACCCAATGTTTTCCGTAATCGTACCATCCAAGGCCCTGCCATACCGAAATACGAATAAATCCTATGGATCCCAGGATCACTCCTAAAGATAATCCGCTCAGGATCTCCCTCCTCATCACATACCACCAGTCTTTGAGCGTGATTTCGTTCAGGGCCAGGGCGCGGATGATGAGGGTAGCTGCCTGTGAACCGGAATTACCGCCGCTTGACATGATAAGAGGAATAAAGAGGGCCAGCACTACTGCCCTGGAAATTTCTATCTGGAAATGTCCCATGGCTGTGGCTGTCAGCATCTCGCTCAGGAAAAGAATGATCAGCCAGCCTGCTCTTTTTCCTACAAGGGTAAAGAATCCGGTCTGCACATAAGGAGTGTCCAGACTGTCCATACCACCGAATTTCTGGATATCCTCGGTGTCCTCCTCTTCGATAACGTCCAGTACGTCGTCGGTGGTTACTATTCCTACAAGCAGCCCCCCGAAAACCGTAACGGGGAGAGCAAAGCGGTCGGTTTCCTTGAATGTCTTGATGGCAATTTCCTGGTCGTCGTAAGCGTTGAGTGAAACAAAATGCTTGTCCCTGATGTCCGAGATCTTGAAATGCAGGGGGGCCAGCAGTATCTCGCGGATCTTCAGGTCATCGATAAGGTGTCCCTGGTTGTCGATCACATATACCACATTCAGGGTTTCACTGTTGGGTCCGTGCTTCCGGATATGCGCCAGCGCCTGTTCTACCGTCCACTCATCCTTTACACTGATGAATTCCGGGGTCATCATCCGGCCGATGGAATCCTCCGGATAATGCAACAGGCTTGTGGCCATCTTCCTTTCATCCGGGGAAAGCATTTTAAGCCACTTCCGGAGTTCTTCTCCCGGCAATTGCTGGAAGAAAGCTGTACGGTCATCCGGAGGGATCTCATTCAGTACCTGCCCGATGGTCTCAATAGGCAGATGTTTCATCAGCACGAGCTGGTGCAGAAAGCTCAGGTTCTCAAAAAACAGCGATAATTTCGCCCTCGGAACAAAACGCAGCAGGCGGCTTACATCGATATCATCATCCTGGTTGCATAACCGGGCAATATCCGGGATGGGGATCTCACCAAATAGGGATTTCAGGGCCTCGTCGGTTCCCGATAACAGAATATCCTTCCATTCCGCTTCGGGATTCAGGTTCTCCTTGATTTCGTTTTCCGTTAACATAAAGTTTTTGTTTAGAGGTTAACTGAATCGATTTTATTGATTGATTATACAAGCTTTCGGATCCTTAACAAACCCGGGCAAAGGTAAGGCCTTTATTTATTAATCGTCCATTAGTCTGCCGGATTATTTAATGTGAGATTTATTCCTTCAATCCTGATTTTCTGAAGAAATAGTAGATTTAGGAATTGAGCATTCGGAGCTGTGTTAAGATTTCAGATGAGTATTTCAACCTTCATCCTGGGCGCTTATAAATCCATTTTTCAAAAAAATGCAATCCTAACAAATATCAGAATTTATTAAAATGAATTTTAAAGACAACCTCTTTTGCTTGTGATGGATTTAATTTTTCCAAAAAATGGTCAATTACCAAATTAAGGTCTTGGAATTTTATAGGCTGAAGTAAATTGTATTTCATTTTTAGTGATACCCAAGATTTTTTTAATGGTCGTCATATGATTTGAAACCGGGTGATTAGGACTACCTTTCTTATGATCAAAAAAAGTTTTATACATGATATAATTAAGGTGTTTATATACCGGACCGGTCATCTTTTCATCTATTTCAACTCCCAGGGCTTCATAAAATATTTGTATTCCATTCCAAAGTATCGGGTATTTCATTTTCTGGAAATAATTCCCATTTTTTCCTTTAATGAGAAGAGCAGTCCCTTGAGAGGCGCAACGAAGGAATGAATTCAAATTACCTTTGCTGTACGTACAAAAGCCGTGTTCATTATCAAACAGAATTCCCCAAGTTTCCTCCCGGGGATTCATTTGAGGGTCAGTAACAATTGCAGACATAATTTTAAAATTTAGGGTTTAAAAAAGGTAGTGTTATAAAAAAGTCATGAAAAGACAACACGTTTATACTCAAAAAATACCTTGAACTCCGAATAAAAAATTATCCTAGTTGCTTTTACTAAAATGGCTTTGGGACAGGATTTGATAATTCAATTTAATCTTCTCATTGGAAAAATCCAACATATATGATGAAGAATTGTAAATTAAAACCAAAGGTATTACTAAAAGATAATTTTCAAGTTAGGTGGGGAATGTACCGTTAAGAAATATAAATTTGCGGGATGAATATAATCCAGACGATTGTTCTCGCCATAGTGGAAGGGATCACTGAATTCCTCCCGATATCCTCGACAGGTCATATGATACTGGCCTCGAGTCTGATGAAGATCCAGGAAACGGATTTTGTCAAGACGTTTGAAATTTCCATCCAGATCGGTGCCATCCTGGCCATAGTTCTGATGTATATCAAACGTTTTCTTAAAGGAATAAACATTTATCTGAAACTGGCAGTGGCATTCTTCCCGACGGGCGTAATCGGGTTTCTTGCCTATCATATCATAAAAACCTACTTATTCAATCCATGGGTTGTAGTTACCTCGCTGGTAGCAGGTGGGATCGTACTTGTCCTCATCGACCGTAAGGTTGACAGCCAGGAGAAAAAGATCGAAGACCTTGAAGATATCTCATACAAGAACGCATTTTTCATCGGACTGATCCAATGCTTTTCCATGGTGCCCGGAGTATCGCGTGCTGCGGCTACTATTATCGGAGGGATCTTTAACGGGCTTGATAAAAAGCAGGCGATGGAATTCTCATTTCTCCTGGCGGTCCCCACCATGTTCGCGGCAACAGGATATGATCTTTTAAAAACCCCTGTACATTTTACCGGCCAGGAAGTGATGCTTCTTGCCATCGGCCTTGTGGTCGCCTTTGTAGTTGCATGGATAGCCGTGAAGGCTTTTTTGAAATTTGTGGAAAGTTATGGCTTCCGGTATTTCGGATATTACAGGATCGCGATCGGGATCCTTTTCCTGATCATTGTAAAAAGCCTCTGATTCCTGAAACCATTTCAAATAATATTAATACTATCTGGTAAAATCAAAAGATAGTCTGCATCCTTTCCTCTTTTGCGATCCATTGACACCGACCTCCATGATTATTATGCCGATTATTATTTAATGTTTTTCAGTGAGATATTCCTGCGGGAAGATCAATATTAAATCATCACTTCACTGATTAGTATGATGGGTTCTATGTTCGTATAATTTACAACATCAGCCCCTATCTTTTCAATATTGGCGCCAAAGGATTGTTGAAAGGATCCCAGATTTTCAAAGTATAGGTTCCCCATGGCAACATATACGGGAGGTATACCCGGCTCCTCTCCTCCGATACCTTTTTCAACTGTCGCCCCTTTAACATGGTCCCCAAGAAGGCTCCTGATGAAAGGTATGTGATTGTTGCAATAGTAATCCATGTCGAAGGTCTTGCCTTCGCCACCCGGATAAAACACGCTGAGTTTGATCATTCCTTTTTTCATGATTCAATTTTTAGTGTTAATAATTGATGGATGAATTCAGACTGAATTTATAATGTGAAAAATGATAAGAATTTAAATATATCATTTTTCAAAACGAACTTGGTCTTGAAAAAATTATTTAATAAATCCTTCGCTGCTACCGGTTGATTACCTTTAATGTTATCCCTGAAATCTCAAAACAAGATAAAATATAATTTAATTAAAGCAAAAAAATTCCCTGGATTCGGGTTACGGAACAATTTCACCGCTTCACATTTACAAAATGAATTGTCATTTGAAGTACGGTAGAATAATTTCCTTTCGTGGAATGAATAGAGTATTCGATAATTAACTGATTTGCTTACCTGCCCAGCATCTGCTCCCAGTATTTTTGCTGCTGCGTATCAATCCCGTCTGCCGGTGCATAAAGAATGCCGAAATCAGGAACCTGCTTTGTCTGAACGGGATAAAGGTCCCACCACGACCAGCTGATCCCCTGTTCATTGTCATTGAATTCTGGTCCGCCCTCCGATCCAAGTTTTCCATTGACATAGGGGATGAAAGTATCAGCCCATTGCTGTCCGCCGGATGTCCGCATGTTATCACCGCACTCTCCTACCCAAACCGGCGCAATATCCTGAACATAAAGCCATCCCCAGGTCCTGTTCATGTAGCTGATATAATCCGGGCCGGAGTTCATTCCCGTTTCACTTACTTCAGTCGGGTACTCATGAACGGAGTAAACAACCTTTTGAGGTATGTGAAGATTGACCATGGCATTGCCGATAGTCGATTGACGCAAATCACCGGAGGGAGCTCCATGACCGTAGGCCTGGAGTCCTTCGCAGATTATCAATGGCCCGGGGTCGACAGACTGTATGGCATTTCCCACTTCCTGGTACATTAACCTGTAATCGGTTTCCGCATTACCATCTCCCCAGGTTGCCGGACCGTAATGAGGTTCATTCCGTAGATCATAGCCGATAACTGCATCATTCCCTTTGAAAAGATTGGCCCGAATAAGCCAGGCCTGAAGAAAATCATTACTTGTTACAGTCCCGGGCTGGCCGTTTCCGTCGGTTCCGTCCGAGGCTCCTCCCTTGTCGTACCAGAGCCCGTTCCCGTTAGAGGGAAATTGGCTGTTATTTTCATTAAGGTGACTTTCGATGATAAATTTTAAGCCAAGGGAAGCTCCATAACTGACTACCGCCTGTAACACCTGGTTATAGTTAAGGCTAGCAAGATCAGGGTTGAGGACCGTATCAACTTTTATCATTGAATTATTAATGATCTGTGCATCATCCGTACAGATCCTGACACAATTGATCCCGTTTTCTGCCAGGGCTTTCAATGCCGGCTTATATCGGAAATTATCAAGTCCCCAAGGCGTACCACCATACCATCCCCACCCTACCGAGCAAATGCGGACAGGGTTATCGGCGCTGTCGACAATTTGAGATCCGTCAGTATGCAGGTAATTCCCAGGGAGTAATTGAGGCGATTTCACAGGTTCCGGGGTGGAATGAAAACAGCCTGAAGAAAGGGACATCATTCCAATTAGAACAGATTCAAAAATCCAGGAAGGGATCATAGGTCAATTTTGAATTATTTGAAAAATGGCATGATGTATATTCGAACCGGGTTAATAAACTAATATTCCACATAAATATTTTTTTGACGGACAGGTTAATTTAAATCAATTTTTTTAAAGCCCCGCATCTCTTTAAAATATAATATTTCATACATGAAATTAATAAATGTCTGTTCTGATCACGGGGCCGGAAATTTAAATAGTTATCAGCTTCCGGATCCGGGTTCGCAGGATTAATTTTAATGAAGATTTTTTATTGCTTTCTAACGATAAGATGAAATCAATAATTATGTTATTCCCGGGCTTGCTTTTAATTTCTTTATTTCTGGTTTCTTTATCAGAAGGCTGCGATAAGGCGACAAATACTATGCCTGAAAATCCGAAATGGGACCTGGTTTTCCAGGATGATTTCAATGACACCACTCTTGATCTTACCGAATGGAGCCCCTATACCAGCCCGGGCCAGGACGGCAATGGGTTAAGGCGACGCTCAGCTTTTTCTTTGAAAGACGGGTATCTTATCGTGACGGCTAACATGATCAATGATACCCTGGTTTCCGGTGGTATGGCACAGAGAAATAATCTCACGTACGGCAGATTTGAATTCAGGGTCAGGGTCGACAAAGATTCATCCGATGCCATGAGTGCGGTAGTCCTGACCTGGCCTCAAAGCGAACGCTGGCCCATCGACGGCGAAAATGATATTTATGAAACCGGCACGGACGGTACACGAAAAGAATTTTACACGAATATTCATTATGGAACGTCTCCCCACACACAATATTCTTTCACCCATCAGGCCGCTGCCGACCAATGGCATGTAATGGCTATGGAATGGACCCCCGATTTTATAAAGATCTACAGGGACAGTACATTGGTATATACCCTGAAAGACAAAACGGCCATCCCTAAGGTAAACCATCATTTATGCATTCAACTGGACGCTTTCAAACCGTCGATCATTAAACCGGTTCACATGTATGTTGACTGGGTAAGGATCTATCGTATGGAGTGATTTTCCCTGGCTCTTTTACAGAATAATTAGTGATTTATGTTTCATCAAATAGATTTTACAGTTATCGAAAAAAGTTTAATCGACCAAGAAAACATTACTTTTTACATCCAATCTTAAGATTTGGACATAAGTTCAATATTTTCTTAAATAAATAGATTGCACTGCCTGAGTGTCCCGATTTACGGCTTTGGGCGAAAGGCCGGGACGTATCCCTGCCTAGCCTGCAGGTAAGGGAAGGCCGGGGCCGTTAAATGTATTTTACTTGAATTTAACGGATTTTATATTCCGAAAACCGATAAATCGATGCTGTTAACTCCGCACTTCGATACGACACCACACTCAATCCTACCCGATAGGTCTACTCAGTGAGTGTAATCTTTTTCAAAAATATTGAAGAATAAATCCCTTCGTTGTTTCAACTGTGAAACGTCGGTTAATAATTGTACCGGGGTTATCCTGAATTTATAAATCCCAGTCGAGAATTATTTTGCCGATATGCAAATTTTGCTCCATCAGCCGGTGAGCTTCGGCCGCCAGGTCATAAGGAAAGACCTTGAAAATGACCGGCTTTAACTTTCCTTCGTTCATCAATGGCCAAACATGCTCATAAACAGACCCCGCAAGCCTTTTTTTAAATTCATAATCACGGCTTCTAAGGGTGCTTCCTGTGATCGTCAGTCTTTTATTCATGATCTGCCAGAGGTTAAGAGATTCAGGGTTGCCGCCGGTTGCATTAATATGAACAAGGCGTCCCTCCGGGTTCAATATATTCAGGTTCTTCTGAAAATAGCTGCCCCCTACCATGTCAAGAATGACATCAACACCCTCTTCTTTCAGTTCAATTTCAAAGTCCTGAGTTTTATAATTTATAAACCTGGTTGCACCCAATTGCAGGCATCGCTGTCCTTTCTCTTCCGAGCCGACCGTCACAAAAACTTTTGACTGTAAGGCATGGGCAATTTGTATGGCGGTTATACCGATCCCGCTGCTCCCGCCATGAACCAGGAGGCTTTCTCCGGGTTGCAGGGCCGCTCGCTCAAACACGTTTGACCAGACAGTAAAGACCGTTTCAGGTAAGCCGGCGGCTTCCGTGAAACTGTATCCTCCCGGAATGGGAAGGCATTGTCCTTCCTTCACTTTGACAAATTCAGCATAGCCTCCACCTGCAAGTAATGCACATACATTATCGCCCTGTTTACACATTTTCACACCGGGCCCGCAGTCAGTGATAATTCCTGCGACCTCAAGGCCCGGGATATCCGCCGGAACACCCGGAGGTGCGGGATAGTTTCCCTTTCGCTGGAAGATATCGCTCCTGTTGAGCCCGGCTGCTTTCACCCTGATCAGTACTTCCTCCTTTTCCGGTACCGGCATTGGATAATCTTTCACTTTCAGCATTTCAGGGCCACCGGGCCGGGATACTACTATTGCCTGCATAATATTATTATCAAATTAGAATTTTAAGGAAATAAATATAGGCATTCCATTCCTATTCCTTTCTTCTTTCATACCTCACTGACCGGTAAGTTGTGCTGTCTGTGACATGGAAATATTTTTGATTTTAATTAAATTAACATATCGGATACTAACCCGGGTAATTATGCAAAAGGCAATTTTTCTTTTACTTATTTCATTTTTGTTTTTCGTACCCTGTCGGGGTCATAATGATCTTTCTTTGAAAGGGATTCCTTCGATCTCCGTCATTAAAATCAATACCAAATCAGTCAGAAAATATGAAAAGTTCGAAATAACACTTCAACTCGAAGGTGTCAATATTAAAAACCCCTATGATCCCGGTGAGATCGACCTTTACGCCGAATTCCGTTCCCCGGAAGGTAAATCCATCCGTATAAACGGATTCTATGATGATTATAAAAATGCCGATGCCTGGAAGATCAGGTTCTCGCCCGGACAGACCGGCATGTGGACATATCGTGTTTATGCTAAAAATATAAACGGAACAGGTAACTCCGGTGAAGCTTCCTTTACGTGTATCGATTCGGAGCATCACGGCTGGATAAAGCCTTCAACCATTAACCCCCATTATTTCGTTCATGATGACGGTACCTCCTATTACGCTGTCGGTGTTTATTCTCCATGGAGAAATGATAAGGAACGGATC
>JBJKSY010000135.1:0-2797 GCA_046703645.1 Cyclobacteriaceae bacterium | reverse complement strand
GCGCCGGGAAATGAAACCATCGACAGGACTCTCAAGCAAGTCGAAGAGTTTAAAAACTCAGTTTGGGAAGCAGATGCCGCATTAATTTATTCCTGCATGGGGCGCCTTTTATCCTTCGGGCCGGATGTGGAGAAGGAAACCAGGGCAATTACAGGATTCTGGAATGTTCCTTCTGCAGGATTTTTCACCTATGGAGAATTCGGACCTGATCTGAAAGGTCATTGTGACTTTCATAATTACACAATTTCACTGGCGGTATTAAAAGAAATAACCAGCTGACCATGGCGCTCATTCTTGACAACCTGAAAATCAGCCTGGAAGGTATGGATATCGATTTGGATAAAAAGATGGAAATTATCCGGATGGTGGAAGTTTTCCAGAAAGAGATCAGGGATCTGGAATACAAATATGAAAGGATCTCAAGTGATAAATCTACATTATATACCCTGTTGAACCGGACTACCGAAGATCTTGAAGAGGCCATGAAACAGATCGACATCGAACGGGAAAAATCTGAACACCTGCTGCTTAACATCCTGCCTCAAGCAATTGTTGAACAATTAAAGTTGAAGGAGGATATAATCGCTGATATATTCCCGGAAGTGAGCCTGCTGTTTGCCGATATCGTAAATTTTACACCCATGTCGAGTCAGCTTTCTCCCGACGACCTGATAATTATGCTGAATGATGTATTTTCAACCCTTGATGAACTGGCAGAGAAACATAAACTGGAAAAGATCAAGACTATTGGTGACGCGTATATGGTGGTGGGTGGGTTGCCTACTCCCAGGGAAGATCATGCCGAAGCCATTGCAGACATGGCGCTCGATATAAAAGAAGTCATAGGGAATTTCAAAAGGCTGAACGGAGATCCGCTTTCAATGAGAATCGGTATTCACACCGGTCCCGTTGTAGCCGGCATTATCGGTAAGAAGAAATTCAGTTATGATCTCTGGGGTGATACCGTCAATACCGCCAGCCGGATGGAATCCCACAGCGTTTGCGGTGAGATCCAGGCGACGGGAGAGACCTATAAAAAACTTAAAGAAAAATATTATTTTGAAAAGAGGGGAATCATCGATGTAAAGGGTAAGGGAGAGATGATTACGTATTTCCTGAAGAACAGGAAATTTTCGAATTAATTTATAAACTGTTCATTGAACAAATTGTCAAAATCACTTTTTTTTATTATTCACCTAAATAATTTTTTTATGCATATTAACAAAGAAGACCTGCCGGTAGCTTTAGAAGCGCCCGGTACAAAAATCATGTTCAAAGGAGGTTTCGGAGGAAATGTAATCACCTATTATGAAATGCCGGCCGGTTCAGTAAACAAAGCATTATTTGAAGGGCTGCCGGGAAACGACTGTCATTGTCCGCACTGGGGATATATACTGAAAGGCGAAATGACCGTCCATTACGCGAATGGAGGAGATGAAACGGTCAGGGAAGGCGATCTGTATTATTTCCCGGCCGGCCACACAGCCGCGATCAATAAGGACATAATTTTTGTTGAGATCAGCCCGGAGAAAGAGTATATGGAGGTAATGGATGTTGTAGGACAGAATATGCAAACAATGGGAAACGGAGCCTAGTGAAGTTTTTCTCTCCGGGCCCTTGATAAATTACTTTTCAATTGTCGATAATTTGTGGAATAAATGGGCCAGGTTGTTCAGGTGACCATTTCCACAATCAACCCTGGTGTAAAAAAAGTTGCTGAGACCAGGATAAACGATCGTTAATGGAGTACACAAAATTTCATTACCGGATCAATATTTTCATTTTTGAAGTAATGATTTTCGCAAAATTCTTATACTGTTGATACCGGGGAAGTTTTATCGTCGCCAACCAAAAATGTCCATGCGGCGCCAATTAAATCAACAATCCCGAAGATTATTAAAATTAACGGAGCAATTTTTATCAAAATGAGAGTGAGGAAAATCAAAAAACAGACAATTCTGATCTGAATAGTTGCTTTAAAGAAATTTACATAATTGTTACGGCCGGCAAGTGCGTAATAATATCCAAGAAATGCAATAATCATTCCCATTATTCGAATCCACACCTCGCCTTCCAAAGGTAATCCCAACAACATTAAAAGAGTTGCGGGAATTATTAGGAATCCCATTCCTGCTAACAGAAGGTATATTCCGAAAATAAATACGCTTAAAGCTTTTTTGTTCATTTTTGAAATAATTTAGAGTTGAAAAAAATTATAAAGGAATTCATCTTGAAAAATTTTACCTAATATTCGGTTTCATCCTTGCTTGACAGCCCCCTGGTGTAACATCGCACCGGCATATTAAGGCTCACTGCCGCCAGGCAACGGTTACAGGATTCACAGGCAGCCACCTCCTTCTTACCGTCTTTAAATTTGGAAACCAATCGTGGTTCTCTAATAAAAGGACGGCTCATGGAAATAAAATCAGTATTCCCCTGTTCTACTGCTTCCTTCATGTGTGACAGCGTCCGGAAGCCGCCTACTGTCAACAAGGGTATGCCGTTAATACCTGATTTTACCTTGATTCCGGCTGCCAGGTTATAACCTTCAGCCAGGTTGAATTTCCCGGCCATTCCTTTCAACATCATTCTCCCCAGGGGTTTTTTCCACCAGGCAAGACCCTTGACAAGTTCCTCGACAGGAACCGAACCACGGCTCATATTAAAGATGGAATAGAAGACTGTACCTGCGCTTACTTCCACACCATTGATCCCGGCTTCATACAGCCATTTCGCATAAATCGACGCCAGCTCCGGTGTTATCCCTGTTTTAGGTGTGTTATCAAAGGTGTTAAGC
>JBJKSY010000134.1:0-2900 GCA_046703645.1 Cyclobacteriaceae bacterium | reverse complement strand
AGATGGATCTCAAAAGGTTGTTGCTGAGCCTGAACAGTAATTACCTCGGCAAAAAAAATCAGTAGTACGAAAAGAAGTATGCCTTTTTTCATGCTTCATTATCTTAAAACAAGGCAAGCTAATGATAAATTCAATAGCGACAAATTGCCCAGTTATCTTATTTATCTAAATTAAAATTTAGTGGTAAAATCTGCGGGATTAGCCAGATTGAAATCATCCTCCTGTTGTTTCAGGTCAAATATTCCTGCATTTCTTGAATAAAAATATTTCAGGTCCCAAAGAAATTAAAAAAGAAAGGCACAAGCCACCTTCACCTTCGATCCATCACTCCGGCCTGTGCCTCTGGGGATTGCGAATAAAATCATTGATCAACCCTGAAAATTTAATGAACGCATTATGTAACTAACATTAACCTATAACCCTATAAACGAAATTCACTTTATAATTAATATTCTTTACCCGTATTAACCCCCATGAAATCGCCCCAGTAATAATCCACCTGCTCGGTATGAACATGCGTATCCGGCCAGTGATCCTTATCAAAGCCCGGCGCCTTATCAAGTACTTCCCGGCTCTGGTTCAGTATAAAGACCTTCTTTTTGGGATCCAGTTTCAATACCTTGAACGGTATGGCAAAATATTTTTCGCCAATACCGAGGAATCCCCCGAACTCTATGACGAAATACTGGATCTCGCCGGTCGAAACATTCAACATGATTTCCTTGATTTCTCCAAGGTGTTCCCCGGCATTATTTTGCACCTTATCCCCAATTATAGATGAGGCTGTAAGGAAAACCGAGGATTTTATTTTTATCAATTCGTCTTTTGTGTAAGTCATTTTAAATAACCTTTTATATCAAATAATCATTTAAAAAACCATTCAATAGTATATACTGATTGAATCCAACAACGTTTAATAATTTCACATTAATTAACATTTTATTATGGGTGCCGCCCGGATACTGATTCACTGACATGGAAATGCAGACCTTAGGCCGGGCAGGATATTAATGAAATAAAGGAATTTATGCCCCGAATTAAGGGCTGTAAAGCTGAAAAGCAGGTTCAATCAGTATTAACGGAAGCTGCAATGCGCGCAAGCTCGTTGACTGTTTTCCAGTTACGGGTTGTGGCGGTTGCTTTAAGCTTACTTTCGAAAAAAGTATTATTCAGTTTGGTCCGGCCGTATCCCTGAGGACAATAAAGGTAAACTTCCCGTCCATGAAATTCGAAAAGGTCAGGCGCATAGGAATTGGCTGAAATTTTTTCCCTGTACTCCTGCCGGGGTTCTTTATCCAGGAAAGTAATATGCAGTTTCACGATATCGATCCCTTTCATTTTCAGAAAAGGGTTTCCGGAAATCAATATTTCCATTTCAGCCAGTGTACGAATGATGACAGGGACTTCAAAACCGTATTTTTTGTGAATTTCCGCACTTATCAGATTCTGCAATCCCGCCAGGTCCTTACCCCTGTATTGAAAAATGACATTGCCGCTTTGAATATAAGTCAGCGGATTATCCAGGCCGAGTTTTTCGTAAAGTTTTTTCAATTCCTGCATCGGCAGCTTATTATGGCCGCCTACATTGATCCCGCGGAGAATGGATATGAATATTCCCATAATTGTTGGAGCTATAGGATTATTTAATGGCTTTTATAAATCTGCTTTTATAGGCGCTGAATAGCGGCAAATGTTCTTCCGGGATCCCCGCCTCCCTGGCATAAGGTCCCAGGTCAGTCTCAAGTATTTTAATTGTTGAGAAACCGGCTTGTCTCGTTAATTTTTCCAGTTCTGAAGAATCATAAAAATGCAGATGATCGGAAACCGGGTAAGGCGCGGCGGGAGTTCCTTTTAATTCAGGGTCCGATCCCTGGATCATTATCCTTCCTCCTTTACGCAGTAACCTGTTAAATTCGCCCAATACCAATGCCGGATCCTTGAGGAACCCGAGCGCACCCATTAGAGTAATACAGGTAAAAGTCCCATTAGGGAAGGGAATATCTTCCGCATTTGCTTCCCTGATTTCCAGTCTTCCCTGCTCGATGGCCAGCCGGTTTTCTTTCCTGGAAACAGAGACCATTTCCGGGCTGTGATCTACGCCTGCCGCCTTACAGCCTGTTTTTAAGGCCATCTTTAAAAATGCACCTCCCCCGCAAGCCACATCGAGCAAATAATCTTCCGGCCTCAGATCCAATTCCGATAAAATGGCTTTAAATCCGGGGTAATGGTATAAAGGATCACGATAAACATTTCGTGATTGTTCCCCTGAGGGACGGCGTGCTCGTCGGTCAGTTATCCAGTTCCCGAATCCTTCCGGTGATAGGGCATTAATGAATGGAGCTGCCACTGACGAACCAAACCAGCCGAGTAATTCCTCCGGATCCTGAATGAATTGATCCAAACCATTGAATGAAATCTCGATCTTACAACCCGGTTCAGCAGGTTCGAAAATTATTTCAAGCCTGCAGTTTTTTTCAGGCTCCCAGGAAGCCGGGACCCACTGCATACTTATCCTTTTTCCGGGTTCCCAGGCTTTCACCTTGCCGATCACATAACCCTTTGATGTAACCTCTCCATGAGTCCCGGGCTCAAAATCCAGCCCCCTCAGGTGCATCGATGTTATTAATTCCGGGACAAGGTTTTCGAAAACTTCTGTGGGTGACCGGTTAAATTCCAGGCTGGTCCTGATCTGACCAGTATTGATTTTCATTGTTAAAGGTATTTATAGGATAGAAACCCGATGGAAATTAATGGAATAATTTTACAGGGAATATCAATTGTAGCAATTTGGCACTTTAAAAACCAGCAACCCTTTATTAATTATGTATTTTTTCACCTTTTTTCAGCATCTCAATATATTTTCTGATCCGGGCCTTCCGTGTTTCTTCCTTCCTGGCGGA
>JBJKSY010000133.1:0-7304 GCA_046703645.1 Cyclobacteriaceae bacterium | reverse complement strand
CTTCTTTCGGCATTCCTTATTCCACTGGGATCAAGGTTTCTTTCAGGGTTCGGAAAGGTAATGGCCAATATTGCCTTTTTCATGCTGCTCATCCTGTCCATATATTTTCTTTTGCCAGGGCATCCTGAGGTGATTCAATACAGGATCGGTGGATGGGAACCTGTTAATGGAATACCGATAGGGATAAGCTTCATTCTAGACGGTCTAAGCATATTCATGCTGCTTTTGATCAGCCTGGTTGCCTGTTCAGCTACCTTTTATTCAATTTCCTATATACAACAGTATACCTCCCCGAATAATTTCTATACTCTGCTATGCCTTATGGTGACGGGGATGAACGGTGCAATCCTGACAGGTGACTTATTCAACCTCTTTGTATTTCTAGAAATATCTGTGATCGCTTCATATTCCCTTGTAGCCTTCGGCACCGAAAAAGAGGAACTTGAAGCTTCTTTCAAGTACCAGGTGCTGGGAGGAATTGCTTCTCTTCTCATTCTCTTCGGCCTGGCCATGATCTATTGGAAAACAAAGACCCTGAATATGGCTGATGCTGCCATAGTGTTGCAACAATCATCTGACAGGGAATTTCTTGTGTTTACTGAATTGATCCTGATCTGCGGCTTCGGACTCAAGGCAGCCATTATGCCTTTTCATGCCTGGCTGCCGGACGCTCATGCCTCCGCTCCATCTCCCATTTCAGCAATGCTTTCCGGAGTGCTTATCAAGACTATCGGGATCTATGCCCTGTTCAGATTGTTTTTCAATGTGTTCAGTATATCCTATGATATTGCCTTAACCCTGACGGTATTAGGGGTCATCTCGATGGTGCTGGGTTCCCTGCTGGCCATCAACCAATGGGATATCAAACGCATGTTTGCTTTTTCCAGTGTAAGCCAGGTCGGATACATCGTGACTGCACTGGGTATGGGCATGATCATCCTTTCCCGTTCCGGGAACCAGGCTGTAGCTGCCCTGGCCATAGCAGGCGGCCTTTTTCATATGATCAACCATGCAGTGTTCAAAGGATTGTTGTTCCTCAACGCCGGTGCTATCGAATTCAGGACACATACGCGAAACCTGAAGGAAATGGGAGGCCTTGCATCTTCGATGCCGGTGACCGCCGCCACCTCGATGGGAGGTTCAATGTCCATTGCCGGTATCCCTCCTTTCAACGGATTCTTCAGCAAACTTGTGATCATTATTGCGGCTATTAAAGGAGGATTCTACCTGATCGCGGTCCTGGCAGTTGCGGTGAGCATTATCACGTTGGCCTATTTCCTGAAATTTCAGCAGTATGCTTTTTTCAACAAGCTGAAAAAGGAAACTGCCGTCCTAGTAAAAGAAGTTCCGATACCCATGCGTGTTTCCATGATCTTCCTGGGCATCCTTTGCCTCGTAACCAGTCTGATCATATTCCCGGGTATCAGGGACATCATCATTACTCCTGCAGTAAATGCTTTGATGAAGATGCAGCAGTATTCGTTAACACTAAACGGGATTTGAAATGAAGCATATAATTCTATTCCTGTTATTATTAATTTTCTGGTTGCTGCTGACCTTCCAGCTCACAATAGCCAACCTTATTGTCGGAGGTGTATCATCATTGATTGCCACTTTATTTTTCGGAAGATACTTTACCGATGAAAGCCACAAGTTCCTGCAGCCCAGCCGTTATTTCTGGTCGCTGGTATATCTTTTCATTTTCATCTGGGAATGCATCAAGGCAAATTTTGATGTTGCTTACCGTGTGCTACATCCCGACCTTCCCATCAGGCCCGGCATTGTAAAGATCAACCTTTCCCTCAAATCGGATATTGCAAGGATGATGCTTGCCAATTCCATTACCATGACACCCGGGACCATCACTGTGGATATAGTCGATGATGATATTTATGTACACTGGATCTATGTAAGGTCGGATGACCCGAAGATCTGTAAAAAGCTGATCGCCGAAAAGTTTGAGAAATACCTGAAACTGATATTCGAATGAATACGATACTGCATATTCTTCTTTATACACAGATATTCCTGGCCTTCCTCTGCCTGTACAGGGTGGTGAAAGGGCCCAGTATTCCCGACAGGATGGTAGGGATCGATATTTTCGGGATTCTCGTGGTCGGGATATGCGTCATCATTGCAATCATTTCCGGGAGGATGTTCATCATCGATATAGGCATCGCCTGGATCATACTGAGTTTCATTGGCACACTGACACTCGCAAAATATTTAAGTAACCGAAAGTTAAATGAATAGCCTAACCATTATCAGCGTTGTTTTCCTCTTTATCGGTATAATCTTCAACATCTTCGGATGCATCGGCCTCCTGCGTTTACCGGATGTTTACAACCGGCTTCAGGCTGCCACAAAATGTGTTACCCTCGGGACCTGCAGTATCCTGATGAGCCCTGTTTTTTACTTTGGGATAAGTGAGATTGGAGTCAAGGCCCTGGCAGCCATTCCGATCCTGTTTTTCGGATCTACGGTTGCTGCCCATGCCCTGGTAAGGGGGGCTTACCTATTTGGCGTGGAACCCGGAAAAGGAACCGTTAAGGATGAATATCAACAAGTCGTGAAAAAAGCTGAAAAGAAAGACCATGAAATACCCGAAACTTCGAGAGCTTAAAGAGGCAGTTACCTCCCTGCTTACTCCTGCCTATACAACAAAATTTCCTTCGGCGCCCCACGTGCCTTACAGAAATTTCAGGGGAAAGCCGGTGGTGGATGACAGTGAATGTGTCGGCTGCGAAACCTGTGCGAATGTCTGCCCTTCAGAAGCTATAACATTCCGGGATGATCCCGTAAAAAAGATGCGCACTATAACCCGTGACTTCGGGAAATGTATCTTCTGCGGACAATGTGAAGAACATTGCATTACGGGAAAAGGCGTTAAGCTTTCGGATAAGATATTCGACCTGGCAGTCTTTGACCGTTCAGCGCTTATAGAAGTTCAGTATAAAGAATTACTGGTATGTGAAAATTGCGGTGCAGTAATAACCACCAAGGATCATTTCAGGTATTTACAGCGTAAACTCGGTCCCAGGGCTTATGCCTCCATGCTAAATCTTCAGGTCCTTAACGAACGACTGCAAATGTCAGACCTGGAGGATACAGTCACCGAAATCAGGGACGGACTGAAGCGTAAAGATTTTTTCAGCCAGCTCTGTCCAAATTGTTTGAGAAAAACCTTACTAAAAACTTCATATCATGAGCCAGATTAAAAATAATGTAAATGATTGCCCTGCAAAAATAACCATACTCTATGTAGGGATCGGTAACCCGCTGAGATCGGACGATGCAGTGGGTGTGTATATATGCGGTAAAATAAAAACCAACGAAATTATCCGGAAACTTTCCGTGGAAGCAGGTATTGAAAATTATATCGGAAAGATCAATGAAATGTCTCCCGATTTAGTGATCCTGATCGACTGCGTGGATTTTGGAAGGGATCCCGGGTATTATACATTGATCCGGGCCGATCAATTATACGGAAGGATTTACAATACCCATAATATTTCCCTGAAGAACCTGTCTACCTTATTCAACATGCCTGTCTGGATACTCGGGATACAGCCTGAATCCGTAAAGGTTGGAGAAGGTATGTCGGAAGTTGTCGTGGAAACAGCAGACTGGGTAGCCGACCTTATCAATTTGTGGACTGAACTCAACTATACACCGGTAAATGAGACTCCGGCAATTGAAATTCCCTGATACTAAAACAGCAATCAGTCGAATTTAAAATTTACATGCGATAGATCCTTTCCCGCGCTAAAGAAAAAAAATCCGCCGGATTGACTAAAGGCGAAATACTGTTCGGGAATTTTCCGGAAAAATTGTTCTTATCCGGAGCTGATGAATTTTTATTAAATTTATCCCGGGGTCATTTTTCACAGAAATAACGATATAATGAAGACAGGATTTAACCAAATGGATCTCATTGCAGATAAAAAGGCATTTTACCGTTTCCTGATGAAACATATGACCGGTGACCGTGTTCGCCGTTTCGAGGAAGTGCTGAAATTCAGAACACGTTTTATCACCCTTGCCGCCGAAGACGTTTACCAGGAAAGAAATGCCAGCGCACTTATCCGCACGGCAGATTGCTTTGGAGTACAGGATGTAAACATTATCGAAAACTATAATCAATATAAAATCTCGACAAGTATCGCAGGAGGGGCTGATAAATGGGTCGATGTTCATTTATTCACCGGTGAAAGAAACAATTCCGAACAATGTATCATCAGTCTTAAGGAAAAGGGTTACCGGGTCGTCGCTTCATCACCACATAGAACCCGTGTGACGCCCGATATGCTGGATCTTGACAGGCCGGTGGCAATTTTTCTGGGCGGTGAGAAAAAAGGAATTTCCGGGACCATTTCCGGATTGGCTGATGAATTCATGGGTATCCCTATGCTGGGATTTACAGAAAGTTTCAACCTTTCGGTGGCAGGAGCATTAATATTATCTGTGTTGACCAGGAGATTACATGACTCCCCTGTATCCTGGCAATTGAATGAAGACGAAAAGGATGAACTGAGGATCCAGTGGGCCCTAGCAAGCATCCACCGTTCCGAAAAACTCATTGAAAAATACCTTGCTGAATAATTTCAGGAAAAAAGTTCTCAGGCATGGTAGATGCTTTCTTCAAATTCAAGTGTCATCATTATGTTAATTCAGTCTAAATAAAAATTTAAAAAAATTAATCCGATTTATATAATAAAAAATATATAACCAATGTTATAACATTAAATGAATATTTGCCGTATATGTTGAATAACGTGAAGGCAGGCTTTAACAAGCTATGAGGAAGAAACAGGCTATATTCAATATTCATTCTTAACATCTGGACCTTAATTTATGAGAAAACTCTAAGGCAATTTTACGGACAATTCCTTGATAAAAGGAATGAATATTAACCTGCGCAGATTTCAGCATAAATAATTATTAAACACTACACAACAATTATAAAATGCTAATGAAAAGAAATTATATATGAATAATTGTTCATATGTTTGTATCAGTATCTTAGTTCAAACGAAGCTTTCTTCATACTATTGATGAGATCAAGTCAAATTCTGATTAAAACCTTTATTCTGGTTGCCGTTTTTGCCGGAGTATCCTTTACTTTTCTATCCTGTCGTCACCAGGCGGAAAATCTTTATTCCTATCCTCAGGTATGTTTCCAGACACAGATCATGCCCATATTCCAGAATAGCTGTGCCATGTCGGGCTGCCATAACGGAAGCAGTGAAACAGGTTTTGATTTTACAAGTTATGACGGGATATTCGCTTCGGTTGTACCTGGCAATCCATTGAAAAGTCCGTCTTACCAGGCAATCACGACGATCTGGGGAGAATCAGCTATGCCGCCCAAACAGCCCCTGTCAGAAGAGAACAGGACACTTATCAGGCTCTGGATTGAACAGGGGGCCATGAATACAACCTGCTCCGCCACATCCGGTACAGGAGGCACCGTACCTCCTGCAGCCGATTCAACGTATAATGCAAGGGCATGTTTCCAACGCGACATTTTCCCGATTATCGAGGCGAATTGTGCCATGTCGGGTTGCCATGACGGTAAGTCGGGGGGTGAAGCCCGTGGCCTTACAAGCTATTCACAAATCATGCAGATCGTATCACCGTCAAACCCGGCATCCAGTCGTTTATACCGGGTGATTACACGTACCGGAGAGGACCAGATGCCACCATCTCCCAATAAACCTTTATCGATTGCCCAGGTTGATTCGATCTATAGCTGGATTAGTTATGGCGCCCTGAATGAAAATTGCGGAAGTCTCTGCGATACAGCGGCAGCAGTTACATTCTCTGGAACTGTATGGCCTGTTATTCAGACCTATTGTTATGGCTGTCATAGCGGCACCAATGCACAAAAGGGCCAGCATCTTGAGAATTATCAGGATGTTTATACCGCAGCATCGAATGGAAAATTAATGGGTGTATTGACTGCCAATGGTTATGCCCTTATGCCGCCTGCAGGTGCTCTATCTTCCTGTGAGATCAACCAAATACAGAAATGGATTGCCAATGGATCTCCCAATAATTGATTGATGATATATTTATGAAGAAATTCCTTATTCCCTTTATCTTCCTTTTTGTAACCGCTGTTGTTTATTCCTGTTATTACGACAACATGGAATATTTATACCCGGTACTTAACAGCTCCTGCGATACGACTACCGTTACCTTCAGCGGAAGCGTTACATCCATGTTATCAAATAATTGCTGGACCTGCCACTCGAACAGTTCGGCCGGCTCTTTTGGCGGAAATGTAGCCCTGCAGAATTACGCTGATGTTTCAGCCATGAGCAGCCGGATACTTGGTTCCATCCAGCATCAGAACGGATTTATTGCCATGCCGTTGAACGGAGGTTCTGTGGATGCCTGTTCCATCAGGCAGTTCCAGATCTGGGTCAATGCGGGTAAACCGAATAATTAACATATAATCGAATTTAAAAAAACATGAAAAAATCTCTCATCCTGCTTTTGACAGTTATTCTTTCGGTTTTCAGCCATGCTTTGTTTGCCCAGAATGACCTTATGAATATGCTTGATTCCGCATCAGGGCCTTCGACCGTTTATACAAGTGCAACATTCAAATCCACCCGGATCCTCGACGGGCAGTCCATCGAAAGAATGCCGGCCGGTCAGTTGGATTTCAGGATATCACACCGGTTCGGGAAACTCAATTCCGGGTCATATAATTTATTCGGCCTTGACCAGGCAACCATGCGATTCAGCTTTGAATACGGGATCACCAACTGGCTCATGGCCGGGGCAGGGAGAAGCAGCTTCGAAAAAACATATGACGGATTTCTGAAGTTCAGCCCGATCCGTCAATCCACCGGTGCAAGGGTTATGCCGGTTTCAGTCTCGTTTTTCACTTCGGTTGCTTTGAAAACAATTAAATGGCCTGATCCGACGATCCATAATTATTATTCTTCCAGGCTTGCCTATACATACCAGGTCCTGATAGCCCGTAAGTTCAGCGAAGATTTTTCTTTACAGGTCACACCCTCGCTGGTTCACAGGAATCTTACCGCGACGGAACTGGATCCCAACGATCTTTATGCCATGGGCCTAGGAGGCCGGATGAAGATCTCCCACAGGGTCAGCCTGAATGCAGAATATTACTATGTTGCCAAGCCCAATCCCTATCGGGGAAGCACACCGATAATCAACCCGTTATCGCTTGGGATCGATATTGAAACCGGGGGGCATGTATTCCAACTGATATTCACCAATTCCCTTTCCATGATCGAAAAGGGATTTATCGGGGAAACTACCGG
>JBJKSY010000132.1:0-4010 GCA_046703645.1 Cyclobacteriaceae bacterium | reverse complement strand
CCAATGGTAATTCCCAGGATATCTTTACGAAATCCAGATTCAAACCCCGTAATAGAAATTATTGATCCCCGATAAATTTCAGGAGATCACCGGTGAGTTTATTGCGTTCAAATGTCCTTTCAGCCAGTAGACGGGCATTATTCTGCCAAGGTAAAAGTTTTGCCCGGTCAATCATAAACGGCTTGATTTTATTGTAAAAATCTTCAGGGTTTTGGGGATCCGTATAAAATCCGCATTGATATTCTTCTATATATTCACGAAGCCATCCCGAAATATTCAGGACGATCATTTTCCCGGATGCCAGCGAATCAAAAAATTTATTGGGGCTGTTGGACTCCAGAACTTTTAGTGAGGCAAAAGAAATATATGCAACATCAATCAAAGTCAGGTGTTCCCGTAATTCATATTTATTGACATGGTCGATGAAAACAACGTTTTTAAGATCCCTTTTTTCAGACTCGGTCTGCAGGTGCTTTTTCCTTCCGCCATTGCCAATGATCAGGAATTTAACGGCGGCATTCTGCTGTTGAAAATAATATGCCGCATCCAGCAGATAATCAAGTGAGTTCAGTTGCCCGAGTGCGCCGAAATAGGCAATCACCAATTCGTCTTCAATTCCGTATTTCAATTTCAGTTTGCTATCCCGTATTTGTGACGGAGTGAAAAATTCACAATCCGACATATTGGTGCAAAGATGTATGCGCTTACCCGGAACGGTACTGTTCAACGATTCGAATATCCCGGGTGACAGGGCCACAAGCCTGGCAGCTCTCCGGTACGTATTCAGCTCAAGCTTCCTTGAAATCCGTTTCAAAAATGCGCTTCGCATTACACCCGCCTGAATGGGCGCCTCAGGCCATAGATCCCTTACTTCGAAAACATAAGGTATGTTGAATTTTTTTCTGATCCTGAGTGCAATCAATCCGACGGTTAGCGGGGTTGATGTTATATAGGCAAGATCGTGAATACCAGTTCCGGGAATATAACGAACGGATCTGCCATAAAACCTTAAGAAAGACCACAGCCGGCGAAGAAATCCGAATGAATTTTCATACCGGACCGGCAGGTAATGGACTGTAATTCCATCTACTGAAAGTTTTTTGAATTTTGCCTGGTTGTGCGCAGTAATCATGTCTACTTCGTGACCTGAAGCCACCATGGCACGGGCAATATACCAGGAACGGATGGCACCGCCTTCGTCCGGCGTTTTAAAATATTGATGAATATAAAGAATTTTCAAGTTAAAAAATTCAGATCGTCTTCAACCATTCAGAAAGCACCAGTATAGAAAACAATGATTGTGAATTATCTTCTTTCAATTCCATATGAGATTGCATCAGGCTATTCAGACGGGAAGGATCAACATACTGGAATAATCGGTTATTTTTATCAATCATATCATTACGAAGGTAATCAAATTCTCTTTCCCGAATCCATTTCCCAAACGGAAGTCCGAAACCTTCCTTCGGCCGTTCGGCAATCGGATTCATTCCATAATTTTTCAGAATTTTTTTCAGTATCCATTTTTGACCCTCTTTCATTAAAATTGATGGCGGAATGTTTTGAACTGTTTCCACCAGGTCATCATCGAGGTAAGGTGATCGTACTTCAAGACCATTGTATAAGGTGACCTGGTCTGTCATTAGCAGAATGTCATTTACAAGGTATTCACGGCGGTCCCGGTTCAGGGCGTTCTTTAAGTAGTTCTCCCTGTTTCCCGGAATTCTTCCCGTATTTGAATCATCAAAAACCTCTTCCTGATCAGCCACTCCGGAAGACATAAAATTATCGTATGTCAATTCCGGATCGCGGCGTAAATCTTTTAAGAACTTGCGTGCGAGTCTGTATTTTTTCCTCAGTGGATGATTTTTGCCGGAATTCAAAAAATCCGCGATAGCACGATTAAAAGGGGCCAAGATCTTAAAAAAGGTATAATAATCGAGGTAATGCTTATAAGCCATATGCCTGTTATAGCCGGCAAAATATTCATCTGCACCGGCCCCCGTAATGAGTACACCAACTTGTCCTGATGCTGCCTTCGACAAGATATCGGTGAGAATGAAAGCTGAATCCCCGACAGGCAGGTCAAGCATTTTTACCTGACCCGGCAATTCATGAAGAATCCTGTTATCGAATTCAAGGATTGAATGATTCGGTAAATTAAACTTTTCAGCAATCCATTTGGAATACTCGTAGTCACGGGTACCGTAAATTTCATCTTCAGACTTGTTGACAGCAGAATAAAAATATTCCAATGACAGATCGTGTTTCCTGGCAAGATACAGAAGAAGTGAAGAATCCACGCCACCGCTTAGCATAAGTCCCGCTGGTTTACTTGATGACAAATGCTTTTTAAGTGACTCAACAATTTTCTCTTCTACAACTGAAATTAAATCCGCTGCTGTTCTTGGCGAAGGAATAATCGTTGTCTTAATAAAAGTTATTTCTTCAATTTTATGAGTTTGTAAATCGATCGAAATAAAAGTTCCGGGGGTCAGTTGAAAGATTCCTTCATAGATCGTCCTGGGATGATTTATATACCGGTACTTCAGGTATTCCTTAATTCCTTCTTCTGATAATTTACCTTGTGTAAGTCCAGAAGCAATAACCGCCTTCGACTCGGATGAAATTATAAAAGCTGAAGGCGTATCTGCATAGAAGAAAGGTTTCATACCATGCCGGTCCCTGGCAGCGATTAAACGGTTCCGTGTAAAATCAACAAAAACAAAAGCGAACATGCCCTTTAGCTCATGTATAGCTTCCTCTCCTTTTAAGGAAAGCATATTTAAAAGAACCTCCGTGTCGGATTCCGTTTTAAAAATTATTCCTTGCTGAATCAGTTTTTTTTTCAGATCCGGATAATTATAGATCTCACCGCTGAATATTAAAACCTTCTTCCTGTCAGCGGAAAACATCGGCTGGTCTGAAGCCGGATCCTGATCTGCTATCCTGAGCCTGTTAGCACCGAGGTAAATTGTGCCGTGGTTCATATTTTCTGACAGGATATTCTGGTGGTCCGGACCGCGGTAATGTATGGCCTGGTTCATTAACCCGACAAGATGGGGCGGCAGGTTTGAATTCTTATCAATTATGCAATTTATACCGCACATTCTTGTACTAGCGATTGTCCTTTTCAAAATAGAGGCAGATCCCCGTGAGCCCGCAGGAATCGCAGTGCGGCTTTCTGGCCAGGCATATGTACCGGCCATGTAAAATGAGCCAGTGATGCGCTTTATGCATCAGTGGTTCAGGTATATGTTTTGTGAGTTCTTTTTCGACGGCAAGCGGGGTTTTGGCTTTCCCAGATGCCAGGCCTATTCTTTTTGAAACCCGGAACACGTGCGTATCTACAGCCATTACCGGTTGGTTGAAAATTACGGATGCGACAACATGAGCTGTTTTACGGCCTACTCCCGGAAGGGTCTGCAACAGGGAAACGTCGGCAGGAACTTTGGCGTTAAAATCCCTGACCAGTTTTTTAGCCATTCCGATCAAATGTTTTGTTTTATTGTTAGGATAGGATATGCTTTTAATAAAGGGAAAAAGTTCTTCCTCGCTTGCCCGGGCGAGATACTGAGCCGTCGGGAATCTTTCGAACAGGGCAGGGGTTGTCATATTGACGCGCTTATCGGTACATTGCGCGCTCAGGATCACTGCAACCAGTAGCTGGAAAGGATCTTTATATCTGAGTTCCGTTTCCGGTTGAGGAAAGTGGCTTGAAAAGAAATCAAGGAAAAAATCAAATCTCTCCTTTTTTCGCATCGGTTATTGTTTTACCGAATGCAAATTTAAGGTTTTGGAATAATTTAAAATCTTTTCAATTACTGCATCAGAAGGTTTGGATTCTATCTGGTCGATTTCCCTTATTAATTTCCGAAGTCCCTTAAATTCTTCCATCAGCTCATCGTCCGTCAGTAAAGCCCTTCTTATTTTCTTTTCTTCTTCCTTGGTAGTTTCCTTGTAAATTAATCTGATCAGGTCAGTCCGGGTAAAAGTTTTTATCATAGGCA